>NZ_JBHXTQ010000029.1:0-70997 GCF_042677305.1 Kitasatospora sp. NPDC127121
GTCGGTGGTGCGGGCGGCGCGGTGGTCCACAGCACCCTCCGGTCAGCCCAGGGCCGCCACCCCGGCGGCCGGAGCCGCGCCGGCCAGCGGCGGGCGCAGCGAGGCCGTGCCCAGGCCGGTCGGGCCGAGCGGCACCGCGGCGGGCACGGCGGCGGGCGCGGGCAGTTCCTCGACCGCCGTCCCCGCCCTGAGCTGCCGCTCCGCGCCGAAGTGCCGCAGCAGGTCCTCCTCGCGGTACCGGCGGCAGTCCCGGTGCCAGACCAGGATGCCCGCGAGCCAGTGCTCCAGCTCCTTCACGTACCCGTCCAGCAGCTCCCGCGCTTCCGGCTCCAGCGCGAAGTCGTCGTACAGGACGGGGAGTTCCTTCGCCGCGACGTGCTGGAACTGGTCCAGCCGGGAGTGCATCAGGTCGTCGACGATCCGGACCGCCGACGGGTAGTCGCAGTTGAAGAAGTTCTGCACCACCAGGACGGCGTTGTGCACCTCGCCCTCGTACTCGACCTCCTTCTGGTACGAGAACAGGTCGTTCATCATGCACGCGTAGTCCGCGGCCGAGTTCTCCAGCGAACGCATCGAACCGTGCTCGTGCACCCCGGGCGGCACGGCCTTCCCGTGAGCGAGCCGGCTCAGGCTCATGGTGAGGTCGGAGCCGAAGGTGGCGCGGCGCATCTCCAGGTAGTCCACCGGGTCCGGAATCCGGTTCTGCACCTGGTTGTTGAGCTCCCAGATCCAGCTCGCGGTCATGTCCTCGACGGTCTGGCGGAACTTCCGCCGGGCGTCCGCCGTCATCGGGCCGGCGGTGCGCTCCCAGATGTCGGCGAGGCCGCGTTCCAGGGCGTTGGCGGGCTCGGGTGCGGGGCTGCCGTCCACCGGCATGAACAGCGGGAGCCGCTCGTTGGCGAGCTTGGCGCCGGCCAGGTCGCGGGTGCGTCCGAAGACCACCGGGTAGTAGTCGTCGGCCCAGGTCCCCCAGGCCAACCAGGCTGAGGAGACGTCGAGTTGGTCTGCGGTGGCGTTCGGGTGGATGCCGGCCGCGCAGAGCGGGAGGTCGTAGTCCCGCATGGACGCGGCGTCCCAGATGCCGGATCCGGGGATGCCGGGCTGCTCCGCCAGCAGGCCCATCCGCTCGGCCCACTCGATCACCCGCTCCCGCGCGCCGCCCAGGTGCGGGTTCAGGGTGGCCTCGAACGGCAGCTTGAACTCGGGCAGTCGGGACGGCCCGACGGGCTGGTACGGCAGGTGGCCGTGCGACCGGGCCCGCCGGACGGCCGGTCCGACGCCGCCCGGGCCGACCGGACTGGCCGCAGGTCCACCGCCGCCCATCGCCCCGCTGCGCAGGATGTCCAGCGCCGAGGTGCCCACCCCGCCGATCGCGAACGGGTCCCACCAGTTGCCGGCGCCGGGCAACGCGCCGCCCGTTCCCGCCGCGACGCGGCCGCCCGAACCGGCCGCCGCACCACCGCCGTTCATGTACCGGCTGGAGCGCATGTGCCACTCGTGGCCGCCGGACTGCCAGTCCTGGAGGCCCTTGACGTACGCCAGCACCCGGGCGCGGCCCTCGGGGGCGAGCCCGGTCTCGGCGAACAGCACGGGCAGTTCGGTGAACACGGTGTTCTCGAACTGCTGGAGCCGCGAGGTGAGCAGGTCGTTGACCGCCTCGGCGGCCTCCTGGGTGGAGCACTCCAGGAACTTCTCCAGCACCAGGATGCCGTTGCTCAGCTCGCCCTCGTCCTCCACCTCCCGCTGGTAGGAGAAGATGTCGTTGCGCAGGTGCACGCCGTCCGAGAAGGCGTCCATCAGCACCCGCAGCGCGCGCGAGCCGGAGACCTCCTTCGGGACCTCGGCGCCGGCCGCGTACTCGACCAGTTGGGCGGACCAGGGCGCGCCGCCCACCTTGCGGCGCATCTCGATGTACTCGACCGGGTTGGAGATCCGGCCGGCGTTGATGTTGGCGAGCTCCCAGAGCGACTCGTTGAGCAGGTTGCGGGTGCTCTCGGCGAAGCGGATCCGCCAGTCCTCGCCCATCACCGGCACGGTGCGCCGCCACAGGTCGGCCAGGCCCGCCTCGACCGGGTTCTCCGGCTCCGGCATCGGGGTGGCCGGGTCGGCCGGCATGAACAGCGGCAGCCGGTCGAGGTGCGCCTTGCCGGCCTCGCGGTCGTTGCTGCGCTTGAACATGTCGAGGAAGTGGTCGTCGAAGAAGAAGACCCACACGTACCAGTCGGTGACCAGCGAGAGCGCCTCGGCGGAGGCGTCGGGGTGGGTGTAGGCGCAGAGCAGGCCGTAGTCGTGGGCGTCCAGGTCGGCCTGGTCCCAGATGCCGGAGCCCTCCAGCATGCCCATCTCCCGTGCCCAGACGGAGGAATGGGCCCGGGCCTCGTCCAGATGGGGGTTGAGGCGTGCCGGGTGCGGCAGGTAGAAGGACGGCAGTTCGAACGGCTGGGTCACGGCGGGCGAGCCTTTCTGGACGCGTCGATTGCACCAAGAATGGCCCGCCGACAGGCCGCCGCACCGGCGCAACGGAAACAGTCATACAAGATGACCAGCCGCCTCCAACCCGCCTGCGCCGCCCTCCTCTTCGCCGCCCGACGCGGGCAAAAAGTACTCCGCCGGCTCTCCCGACCTCCGGATCGGGTGTCTCAGGCGGTCGCTCCGCCAACGAACAAGCCAGCTACGCCAAGGCCCTGGAACACCAAGACTTCCCCTGCTACGGGCGTGTTGACCGCCTCCGCCCCCGCCCCGTCCACCAGACTGGGCGCCGACCCGACGTCAACTCCGAGGAGGGCAAGCCCATGAACGTCACCGTCCGGCTCGCACAGCAGCCCGAGGCCGACGAACTGCTCGGACGGAGTGCGCTGGCCGCGCTCGTCGGCATGTTGCTTGACCAACAGGTGCCGATGGAATGGGCGTTCACCGGTCCGCTGACCATCGCCCAGCGGCTCGGACGCAACGACCTGGACGCCCGGGAGATCGCCGTGTACAACCCGGAGGAGTTCGTCGCCCTCCTGTCCGCGAAGCCCGCCGTGCACCGCTACCCGGCCGCGATGGCCAAACGGGTCCAGCAGCTCTGCCAGTTCCTGGTGGCGCAGTACGACGCCGACGCCGCCGCGCTCTGGAAGGACACCCGCACCGGCAAGGAACTGCTCAGCCGCCTCAACGCCCTGCCCGGTTTCGGCAAACAGAAGTCGCAGATCTTCCTGGCCCTGCTCGGCAAGCAGTACGGCGTGCGGCCGGAGGGCTGGCGCGAGGCGGCCGGAGCGTACGGCGAGGAGGGCGCGCACCGCTCGGTCGCCGACATCACCGGGCCCGAATCCCTCGACCTGGTACGGGAGTTCAAGCAGGAGATGAAGCGCGCCGCGAAGGAGGCCAAGTCCGCGGCGAAGACCACGACCCGGACGACGGCGGTGAGCACGGCCGGGGCGCGCTGAAAGCCGGTCGCCCGGCCGGCCCCGCCGGGGGCCGTTGCCGAGCCGCCGAGGAGTCCACCGCCGTACGGTCCATGGCCTCCCAGGATGCGTCGAGGGCCCCGGTCGCGCCGCGCGACCGGGGCCCTCAGCAGTGCCCGTCAGGCCAGGACGGGCTCCCGCTCGTCCGTCGGATCCGCCGCACCCGCCGTCGCCGGCGCGTCCACCGCACCCACCGCATCCGCGCCGGCCGGCGCGACCGCCTTGCGCCGCGGCAGCGCGAACATCAGCAGGAACACCACCAGCAGCGCCCCCGCGACCCACCACATCGCGTGGACGAACGCCCCGCCGAACGCGGTGCCCATCGCCTCCGGCGCGACCACGTCGTCCATCGCCCCGAAGAAGGCCACCGACACCAGCGCGAGCCCCAGCGCGTTCCCCATCTGCTGGACGGTGTTGATCAGCCCCGACGCCGAACCGGCGTGCGCGCGCGGCACCTCCGCCAGGATCGCGTCGGTGATCGGCGCGACGATCAGGCCCATCCCCAGGCCCATCACCACCAGCGGCAGCGCCATCTGCCAGGGCGCGATCGCCGTCCCGTACCGGTCCGCCTCCCAGATGTACGTCAGCACGCCCGCCGCCATCACCAGCGCGCCGGTCTGGAGCACCCGGCGTCCGAACCGGGGCACCAGCTTCTGCACGGACAGCCCGGCCGCGGCCGAGACGGCGAGCGAGAACGGGATGCCGGTGGAGCCGGCCTTGAGCGGGCTCCAGCCGAGGCCCAGCTGCATGTACAGCGTCCAGACCAGGAAGAAGATCCCGCAGACCACGCCGAAGGCCAGCTGCACGCCGATGCCGGCCGCGAAGCTCTTCACCCGGAACAGCGACAGCTCGACCAGCGGCGAGCCGTCCCGCCGCGTCTTGGCCTTCTCGTACGCCACGAACAGCGCGAACACCACCAGGCTGCCGGCCATCGACAGGTAGCCCCAGAGCGGCCAGCCGGCCTCCCGCCCGTGCGTCAGCGGGTAGATCAGCATCAGCAGGCCGACGCTCGCCAGCGCCACCCCGACCAGGTCCAGCTTGAGCGCCCGCTCGGCCTTCGACTCGTCGATGAAGCGGCGCCCGAGCAGCAGCCCGGCGATGCCGACCGGCAGGTTGATCAGGAAGATCGGGCGCCAGGCCAGGCCGAACAGGTCCCACTCGGTGAGCAGCGCGCCGATCAGCGGCCCGGAGACGGCGCCCAGACCGACCACCGCGCCGAACATGCCGAACACCTTGCCGCGCTCCTCCGCCGGGAAGGTCGCGTGGATGATCGACAGCACCTGCGGCACCATCATGGCCGCCGTGCCGCCCTGGAGCACCCGCATCCCGACCAGCATCTCGGGGCCGGAGGCCAGGCCGCACAGCGCGGACGCCACGGTGAACCCGCCGATGCCGATCAGGAACAGCCGCTTGCGGCCGTAGATGTCGCCCAGCCGGCCACCGGTGATCAGCCCGATCGCGAAGGCCAGCGCGTAGCCGCCGGTGACCCACTGGATGGCGCTGAAGGAGGCGCCGGTGTCCTCCTGGATGCTGGGGATGGCGATGTTGACGATGGTGACGTCCACCAGGTCCATGAAGGAGGCGACCATCACGATCGCCAGCGCGATCCACCTCCGTCGGTCCGCGTCCGCGGTCTTCATTCGGTACTCCTCATTCGTCCTGCTCGTCCTGCTCGTCCTGCTCGTCCTGCTCGTCCTGCTCGTCCTGCTCGCGCTGCTCGCACTGCTCGTCGGCACGTCCACGAGGGTACGGGGCATGTAGGTCAGATCCTGTCCCAGTTGTCCGGCATCCTGGACGGCATGACGGACACCCCCGCACGGCTGCTGAACCTGCTGTCCCTGCTGCAGACCCCGCGCGAGTGGCCCGGCAGCGAACTCGCCGAACGGCTCGGCGTCAGCCCCCGGACGATCCGGCGCGACATCGACCGGCTGCGCGACCTCGGCTACCCGGTGCAGGCCACCATGGGCGCGGTCGGCGGCTACCGGCTGGTCGCGGGGACGGCGATGCCGCCACTGCTGCTGGACGACGAGGAGGCCGTCGCCATCGCGGTCGGACTGCGGGCGGCCGCCGGGCACGCGGTGGTCGGCATAGAGGAGGCCTCGGTCCGCGCCCTCGCCAAGCTGCTCCAGGTGCTGCCGGGCCGCCTGCGGCACCGGGTGGGCGCGCTCAACACCGCCACCATGCCACTGCTCACCGGCGACGGCCCGACCGTCGACCCGGACGACCTCACCGTGCTCGCCGGTGCCGTCACCAACCGGGAGCGGCTGCGCTTCGCCTACCGGGCCGGCGACGGCGCCGAGACCAGACGCAACGTCGAACCCGAGCGGCTGGTCTCGGCCGGCCGCCGCTGGTACCTGGTCGGCTACGACCTGGACCGGGACGACTGGCGGCTCTTCCGCGTCGACCGCCTCAGCGAACCCCGCGCCACCGGCGCCCACTTCACCCCGCGCCCGCTCCCGGCCGAGGACGCCGCCGCGTACGTGGCGGGCAAGCTGCGCCGCCAGTCACCGGCCCGCGCCGTGGTCGCCACCGTGCACGCCCCGGCCGCGAACGTCCGGCGGCACTTCGACCGGGGCGACTCCGAGATCGAGCCGATCGACGAGCACCGCTGCCGGCTGCGCTCCCGCACGGACTCCCTGGAGTGGACGGCGGTGCGGCTGCTGACGCTGGACTGCGAGTTCGAGGTGCACGAGCCGCCGGAGCTGATCACCCACCTGCGCACCCTGGCCGCCCGCGCCGACCGGGCCACCCGCGCGGGCGGCTAGGGCGTGTTTCATAATTCCCGCCGGGCGCGCGACGCGAATTATGAAACACGCCCTAGGGCCCGCCCGGCAGGATCCGCCCGGCAGGCCCTAAGCCTCGATCCGGTACCAGCAGTCCCCCGCGCGGAACCACAGCGCGCCGTCCCGGCCGTGCGCCCGCACCCGGTCGAGCGCGCCGGGCACGCTCAGCTGCCGGCGCCGGGTCCGCTTCCACTCCTTGCCGATCAACTGGTACCAGGTCAACTCGCCGCCACTGGACAGGAAGACGCCCTGCCCGCCGCGGATCGCGAAGCCGACCGGCAGCCGGACCGGGCACGGCACGGTGGTCGACGGCCGGTCGACCGCGTCGATCCGGGTGAGGTGGCTGACCGACGGGCTCGGGTACCAGGCCAGCCAGGCGCTCCGGCCGTCGGTCGCGCCGGCCAGGCCCTCCAGCGGGTAGGACGGCAGCTTGTCCGGGCTCCACACCACCCGGCCCCGGGTGTCGGCGGCCCGCAGCCCGGCGGCCGCCATCGGGTGGTCGCCGTAGATGCCCTCGTCCCCGTAGGCCATCCAGATCCGGCCGTCCCGGTCGGTCACCAGCACCCGGACGTCGTCACCGAGGGCGAGCTCCCGTTCGAGCGCCCCGTCCGCGCCGTACACGGCCGCGTTGGGCAGCCACTCCTCCCCGTCCTGCTCGGCCCGGTACCCGGCCAGCAGCACCCGGCCGCCCGGCAGCAGCCCGAGGTGGTCGGGCGAGCAGGAGACACCGGACAGCGGCACCCGCCACTCCCCTTGCGGGGAAACCACGACCACCTCGCCGTCGAACGGCAGCCGGACCGGCGGCCAGGATCCGGCCGGCGCCAGGTACCGCTCCGGCACCACCAGGAGGGCCAGTTCCCCGGCCGGCCCGACCGTCCAGGCCACGGCCCTGCGACCGGCCGACCGGTCCTCCTCGGGCAGCCGCCAGACCTCGACCGGATCGTGGCCCACCGTGCTCAGACCCCGTACTCGGCGGTGAGCAGCGCCCGCCCCAGCGTGTGGAAGGTCAGGTGGAAGCCGATCTGGGCCGCCGGGGTGTCGGCGGAGACGTCCAGCTTCTCGACGTCCAGGGCGTGCACCGCGAAGACGTACCGGTGCGGGGCGCCGGGCGGCGGGGCGGCGCCGTCGTACTGGTGGCCGGGGAAGTCGTTGCGGCCGTGGAAGGAGGCCGCGCCGGGCAGGTCGTCGTCCGAGGAGCCGGCGCCGCGCGGCAGTTCGACCGTGTCGGCGGGCAGGTTGAGGGCGAGCCAGTGCCACCAGCCGGAGCCGGTGGGCGCGTCCGGGTCGTAGCAGGTGACGGCGATGCTCCGGGTGCCCTCGGGCAGCCCCGACCAGGCCAGCTGCGGCGACCGGTTGCCGCCGGCGTGGCTGAACTCCCCGGCCAGTGTGCCGCCGTCGGCGATGTCCTGGCTGGTCAGGGGGAAGGACGGCACCTGCGGCAGGAAGTCGTACGGCAGCGGCGGGCGAACGCTCATGGGGTGGTCACCTCTCAACGGGCCGTGGACGGCCTCGGGCTGAAGGACGCTGAAGAACACGGTCCGACGGGCACGGCCTGTCGGACACGGTCTGTCGGACACGGCTCACTGTAGTGGGGTGCCCGTCCGGTCCGGCCGCCCCGATCCGGTCGCCCCTCATGCGGGCCCGGTCCGCTCAAATCGCCAGGTATAGACCAATCCGGCCCCTGCGGCTAGCGTGGACAGCGCACCCGCCCCCAGCTCCGGAGCCGCACCGTGGAGTCGTCCGTCCTCGCCTTCGCCACCGACCTGCTCGACGAGGGCGCCGACACCTTCTTCGGCAACCTCACCGACCGCGCCGGGGTCGGCGGCGTCACCCTCGCCTCGGTCTACCACGAGGCCCGGGACGTCTTCCCGCACAACCCCCGCCGGGTGATCCGCTACCTGGAGCCCGGCGCGGCCTACTTCCGCCCCGATCCGGCCCGCTGGCGGGGCCGCCGGCTCGCGCCCGCCCCGTCCACCGCGATCGGCGACCGCGACCCCTTCGCCGAGGCCGCCGCCGAGACCCGCCGCCGGGGGCTGAAGCTGCACGCCTGGACGGTGTTCTGCCACAACGACCGGCTCGGCTTCGCCCACCCGGACTGCGCCCCGGCCAACGCCTTCGGCGACCGCCACCTCACCGAGCTCTGCCCGGCCCACCCGGAGGTCCGGGAGTACGCGCGGACCCTGGTCGCCGAGCTGGCCCGGTACGGCGTGGACGCGATCCGGGCCGAGTCCCTGCACTTCCACGGGCTGCGCCACGGCTACCACCACGAGCGCTACTTCGAGGAACTGGGCGCGGGCGCCGAGGCGCTGCTCGGCATCTGCTTCTGCCCGCACTGCCGCGCCGCCGCCACCCGCGCGGGCGTCCCGGCGGAGGAGGTCGCGGAGGCCGTCCGCACCGAGCTGCGCCGCCGGCTGGCCGACGAGGCGGCCGCCGCCGAGCCCGCCGACCTGAGCGCGCTCGCGGACGGCGCCCTGGCCGCCTACCTGGACGCCGCCACCACCACCGTCACCACGCTGGCCGCCGAACTGACCGAGGAGGCCCGGCTCCACGGCATGCGGCTGAGCTTCATGGACGGCGCCGGCCCGGGCAAGGGCTGGCTGTCCGGCATCGACCTGCCCGCGCTCGCCAAGGCGACCGACCAGATCGAGACGCTCGGCTACGCGAAGACCCCGGAGGCCGTCCGGGAGAAGATCGCCGCGTTCGCCCTGCACGGCGTCCGCCCGCAGGACATGGCGGTGATCCTGCGGCCGATGGCCTCGGACTGCGACGGCCCGGCGAACCTCGCCGCCAAGATCGCCACCCTGCGCGAACTGGGCGTCCCCGAGGTCGAGTTCTACAACTACGGCCTGATGCGGCTGTCCTCGCTCGACCGGATCGGCGCCGCCCTGGCCGGGTAAGGCTCCAGTCCTGCGGGGCCCGGCCGCTACCGCCGCCGCTTGGACGTCCCGAACAGGCTGCGCGAGATCTCCTGCCCGAGCTGCTTCCCGGCCGAACGCGCCAGGGACTTCACCGTCGGGTTGCTGAGCAGCGAATCGAGCAGCCCGCCCGCCCCCTTCGGCTCCTCCCGCCGCGGGGCGGGCTCCCGCTCCTTCGGCACCCTGGCCGGTGCGGCGGCCTCCGGCCTGGGCGCCCGCGCTGCCCGCGCCGCCAGCTTCTCGTACGCCGACTCCCGGTCGATCGCGTCCCGGTAGCGCGCCGTCAGCGGCGAGGCGTCGACGACGGCCCGCAGCGCGCCCGCCTCGATCGGCCCCATCAGGGACTGCGGCGCCCGCAGCCGGGTGGCCGCGACCGGCGTCGGCGCGCCCTTCTCGGAGAGCACCGTCACCACGGCCTCGCCGGTGCCGAGCGAGGTGAGCACCGCGCCGAGGTCGTAGGAGGAGCGCGGGAAGGTCGAGACGGTGGCCTTGAGCGCCTTGGCGTCGTCCGGGGTGAAGGCGCGCAGCGCGTGCTGCACCCGGTTGCCCAGCTGCGCGAGCACGTCGGAGGGGACGTCGCGCGGGGATTGGGTGACGAAGAAGATGCCCACGGCCTTCGAGCGGATCAGCCGGACGGTCTGGGTGATGGCCTCCAGGAAGGCCTTGGAGGCGCCCTTGAACAGCAGGTGCGCCTCGTCGAAGAAGAACACCAGCTTGGGCTTGTCCAGGTCGCCGACCTCGGGCAGTTCCTGGTAGAGGTCGGCGAGCAGCCACATCAGGAAGGTGGAGAACAGCCGCGGCCGGTCCTGGACGGCGGGCAGTTCCAGCACCGAGACGACGCCCCGGCCGTCCGGGGCGGTCCGCAGCAGTTCGGCGGTGTCGAACTCGGGCTCGCCGAAGAACGCCCCGGCGCCCTCGTTCTCCAGCAGGGTGAGCGCGCGCAGGATCACCCCGGCGGTGGCCGACGAGAGACCGCCGATGGTCCTCAGCTCCTCCTTGCCCTCGGGCGAGGCGAGGAAGGCGATGACGGCGGTGAGGTCCTTGAGGTCGTACAGCTCCAGGCCCTTGGTGTCGGCGTAGTGGAACACCAGGCTGAGCGAGGACTCCTGGGTCTCGTTCAGGTCGAGCACCTTGGCGAGCAGCAGCGGCCCGAAGCTGGTGACGGTGGCGCGGATCGGGATCCCGGCGCCCTGGCCGCCGAGCGAGTAGAACTCGACCGGGCAGCCCTGCGGGCTCCACTGCTGTCCGACCTCGACCGCGCGGGCGGCGGTGCGCTCGCTCGGCGCGCCGGGCGCGGCGACGCCGGAGACGTCCCCCTTGACGTCGGCGAGGAACACCGGCACGCCCTGGGCGGAGAGCTGTTCGGCGATCAGCTGGAGGGTCTTGGTCTTGCCGGTGCCGGTGGCGCCGGCGACCAGCCCGTGCCGGTTGAGCACCCCGAGCGGGATGCGCACCTGGGCGTCCGGGTAGGCGGTGCCGTCCAGCAGCACCGCGCCGAGGTCGAGGGCGGGCCCGGTGAAGGCGTACCCGTCGGCGATCTCCCGGACGGCCGACGGGGTGAGGGCGGAGGACATCGGGGCACTCTCCTGGGCGGTGCGGGGAGGCGGGGCGGGCCCGGAACCCGGTCCCGGGCGGGCCGTGTCCCGATCGGAACCCGGCGATGTTCGCGACATTTCCCATCAAACAGCCGCAATCGCCCTCCCGCAGCTCACACCCGAGCGCGTGGCGGCGTCGCGGCGGCTGCGCCATCCGCCGCCCAAACGGTAGGCTTTCCGTGTGATCTTCAAGCGCATCGGCAATGGGCGGCCGTACCCGGATCACGGCCGGACGAGCACCCGACAGTGGGCTGACGTCGCCCCACGCCCGGTGCGGCTCGACCAGCTGGTGACCACCAAGGGGCAACTCGACCTCGAAACCCTGCTCGCCGAGGACTCGACCTTCTACGGGGACCTCTTCGCGCACGTGGTGAAGTGGCGCGGCGACCTGTACCTGGAGGACGGACTGCACCGGGCGGTGCGGGCCGCACTGCAGCAGCGCCAGGTGCTGCACGCCCGGGTCCTCGAAATGGAATGACGGACCCTCTGCACGGGCTCCTGGACCGCCCCCTCGCCACCCGGCGGAGGGCGGTCCGCGCGTACCCGGGTACCTCCTTTCGGGTACCGGCGTACTCCAGATGATGATCATTTAGTACCTTCGCAGCCGGACGGCACTACGCTGCTGACTACGGCCGCGACCAGGGGATCCGCCCGCACCACGGGATCCACTCGCACCAGCCGATCCGTCATCCCGACCCCGCCCTGGCACGAGGGGGAGACAAACCGTGAGCATGTTGACTCCCCAAGGCCTCAAGGGGAAGCAGTACCGCGTCACCGGCAACGCCTATCCACGACTCGGCCGGCCCCCGAGGAAGAGCCGCAAGGTGATCTCCGGGCTCGCGAGCCTGCTCGCCCTGGCCCTGATCGGCCTCGGTGGCGTCCAGCTCTACGACATCTTCAGCGGGAAGAACAAGAACTCCTCCGCCCAGGCCTGCGTGACCCCGTCGGGCAAGCCGCTGGCCGCCCCCTCCCCGGGCGCCACGCCCGGTGCGCCCACCGGCTCCGGCGCGCCCGCCGCCCCGGGCGACCCGCACGCGATCCCGCAGCCGGCCGGCGTCACGGTGAACGTCTACAACGCCACCACCAAGGGCGGCCTGGCCGGCCGGACCGCCGAGGAGCTCAAGAAGCGCGGCTTCACCATCGGCAAGGTCGGCAACGCCCCGGCCGAACTGGACAAGAAGGTGCCCGGCACCGCCCAGGTGATCGCCGGCCCGGCCGGCGCCGGCGCCGCCACCCTGCTCGGCTCGCAGATCGCCGGGGCCACCACCACCGCCGACGCCCGCACCGACGGCACCGTGGACTTCGTGGTCGGCGACAGCTACAACGCCCTGCTGGACGAGACCCAGGCGGCCGCCGCCCTCGCCCTCGCGACCAAGCCGTCCCCCACCCCGACCGCCACCGGCAGCTGCTGAGGCCGGTCGTCCCGCGCAACAGGAGAGCCCCCCGGCACCGCGCCGGGGGGCTCTCGTCCGTTCGGGGGATCCGCTCAGCCGGCGGTGCCGTACAGGCGGTCGCCCGCGTCGCCGAGGCCGGGCACGATGTAGCCGTTCTCGTTGAGCCGCTCGTCCAGGGCGGCGGTGACCACGGTGACCGGCAGGCCGGCCAGCTCGCGCTTCATCACCTCGACGCCCTCGGGCGCGGCCAGCAGCACCACGGCGGTGACGTCGGTGGCGCCGCGCTCGATCAGCATCTTGATCGCCACGACGAGGGTGCCGCCGGTGGCCAGCATCGGGTCGAGCACGTAGACCTGGCGGCCGGAGAGGTCGTCCGGCATCCGGGTGGCGTAGGTGGAGGCCTCCAGGGTCTCCTCGTTGCGCACCATGCCGAGGAAGCCGACCTCGGCGGTCGGCAGCAGTCGGGTCATCCCGTCCAGCATGCCGAGACCGGCGCGCAGGATCGGCACGACCAGCGGGCGGGGGTAGCTGAGGCGGGTGCCGAGCGTGACCGCCACGGGGGTGGTGATCTCCACCTCGTCGGTGCGGACGTCCCGGGTGGCCTCGTAGGCGAGGAGGGTCACCAGCTCGTCGGTCAGGCGACGGAAAGTCGGCGAGTCGGTGCGCTCGTCGCGCAGGGTGGAGAGCTTGTGGGCCACCAGGGGGTGGTCGACGACGTGGAGACGCATGTATCGAGGTTAGCCCGGGTCTGCACGCCTGTACGACTCGCCGCGTGCCGACCGCCCCGTCGCCGGGGTGCACCCGGCCGTATCGCGCCGTGACGCCCCGCGAATGTCCGGACGGAAGCGCCTCCTGTGGTATCAACCGGGCTGATCTGGGAATGTCACGTCTTATGACGAGCAACCCGAACGCCGGGGACGGCTCGGCGGACGAGCCCGCAGGCCGGTCGGGCAATCGCCCCGGCCCGCCACAGGACCCCCCGGAGACCGAGGCGGACCGCCGCAGGCGGCGGGCCGTCTTCCTGCGCGAGCTCACCGAGGCCCGCGAACTCCGGGAGCGGGTCCAGCCCCGGCGGACCAAGGAACGGCGGATGCGCGAAGCCATGCGGATGCGAACCTTCCGGATCTGACGAGGATCCGCAGCGGTTCCGGCGCGGCTCCCCCTGCGGCTCCGCCGACCGGCCGGTCCGGATCCGGCGGGCCCCGGGCGGTGGCGCCGGCGCCACACCGGCCGCCGGCCGGCCCTTCCGACACGACCTGCAAAGACGCGCTGCCGAACACCCCCCGCAAGGGCGGGCTTTCTGTCACGATTCCGATGGGACGGTCCGAACGAGCGGACCGCCTCTGGCGCGGGGGCGGCCAGATTTTCGCGTTGCCCGAGCGCGCCGACAGCCGAGACCGAGATCTTGGGAGTGTCCCTGGTGGCGTACTTCGCTGCAGTGCTTGCTCGCACCGAGGACGGGTGGGATGTGAGCGAGACGGAGCTCGACGACGTCGAAACCCTCGCCGACCTGACCGAACTGGCCCGCGACTCCACGCAGGACGACGACAGCGTCCTGATCTTCATCGAACAGGAGGACGCCTGGTTCGCCATCGTCCGGGTGGACGGCGAGGAGGACCCGCGGATCTTCGTGTCCGACGGCGCCGCCGCCGCCCGCAGCTCCTACGGCTCCGTCCTCACCGACGAGCTGGTCGACCAGGCCGGTGAGAGCGAGTTCGGCGACCTGGACCACCTGGTCGTCGAGCTGGAGGAGGACGAGGAGGCGCAGGAGCAGGACGAGGACGCCCGCAGCGGCGTCCCGGTCGGCCCGCTCGGCGACGCCCACCTGCTCACCGAGTTCGGCCTGGCCGCCGAGGAGCTGCTCGCCCTCAGCGGCGAGGGCGCCGTCCCGGGCGACGCCCTGGAGGAGATCGCCGAGGCCCTCGGCTGCGGCGAGGTCCTGGGGGCGGTCCGGTAGCGGACGGTGACCAGGCCGGTGACCAGGCCAGTGCCCACCGCCGGATACCCGACACTGGATGCCATGCAGTCCGCATCCGCCCCGCAGGCCGTCCCCCGCATCGCCCCCCTGCCCGCCCCCGTCCGCCCCGACCCGGTCCGCGACCGCTGGGCGGCGCCGATGCGCCTCGCCATCGCCGAGGCCGCCCTGGCGCCGGCCACCGGCGACGTCCCGGTCGGGGCGCTCGTCCTGGGCCCGGACGGCGAGGTGATCGGGCGCGGCCACAACGAGCGCGAGGCGGTCGGCGACCCGACCGCGCACGCCGAGGTGGTCGCGATCCGGCAGGCGGCCGAACGGATCGGGGAGTGGCGGCTCAGCGGCTGCACCCTGGTCGTCACCCTGGAGCCCTGCACGATGTGCGCCGGTGCCATCGTGCTGTCCCGGATCGACCGGGTGGTCTACGGCGCCCTCGACGAGAAGGCCGGCGCGGCCGGCTCGCTCTTCGACGTGATGCGCGACCGCCGGCTCAACCACCGCCCCGAGGTGGTCTGGGGCGTCCTCGCCGACGAGTGCGGCGAGCAGCTGCGCGAGTTCTTCGAGTCCCACCGCTGACGTCCGGCGCCGACTTCCGCCGCCGGGTCCCCCGCCGGCCGCCCGGCCCGATGGATTTCGTCACCGCGCACCCGTCCGGTAGAGTTCCCCTCGGTAGCGTGTCCGAGCGGCCAAAGGAGCACGCCTCGAAAGCGTGTGTGGGGGCAACTTCACCGTGGGTTCGAATCCCACCGCTACCGCTGGAAAGCCCGAAGGCCCGTCCGATCCGGACGGGCCTTCGGCGTTTCCACGCACCCTCGAACGCGAAAAGGGCTCCGTACTCCGGGCTGATGACCACCAACGCCCGGAGAGTACGGAGCCTGGAAAGGGGGAGCGGCTCGGGGGGACGACCGCTCCCCCGGCGGAGTCCCACAACCGGCGCCGCGTCGGGGGGAAGCCGCGGCGCCCGGTCCCACAGCGGGGAGCTCCGGATCCACGCACCGGGGATTCCTGCCAGATCCTCGGCACGTCTTCCATCCTGCCGCCCGGGCCGCTTCCGGGCATCCGGAGAAAGGCCCCACTCACGGGGACCTTCGTCCCGCCGGGCGAACGCGTCGCACACTTGATAGCCCGTCCGATGGATAAGCTGCTTCCGCAGGGCCGCTCGGGGACCCGGATGGCGGCGGCCCACAGCAGGAGAGGACGACACCCGATGGCGCAGGCGAAGAAGATCGGCATGGCCCTCCTGCTCATCTTCGTCCTCTACTCGATCATCAGCTCGCCGGCCCGCTCCGCCCAGCTCGTCCAACTGGGCTTCGAGGGCATCTCGAACGCGGCCAAGGCGGTCGGTACCTTCATGACCGGACTGATCAAGTGAGCGCTCCGCTCGCGTAGGGCCCGTCGTCCCGCCCCGGCGCACCGGCTACGGTGTGCGGGACCCTCTGTCCCCGTCCGCGAGGAGCGGCAATCGTGATCCGGCATCTGGTCCTGTTCAAGCTCAACGAAGGCGTCCGCAAGGACGACGAGCGCGCGCTCGCCGGCGCCAAGGCGTTCGCCGAGCTGGGTTCGCTGATCCCCGAGCTGCGCGAGTGGGAGTGCGGCTGGAACACCACCGAGCGGGACATCGCCCACGACTACGCGATCAACAGCCTGGTCGAGGACCGCGACGCCCTGCACGCGTACCTGACCCACCCGGCCCATCAGGCCGCGGCCGGTCAGTGGCGCGAATTCGCCACCTGGGTGATCGCCGACATCGAGGTCTGACACCCGAGGCTCCCGGGTCCGTCCCTCGGACGGCCCGCCGCGCCCCGTCCGGCCACCGGACGGGGCGCCTTGCTCCGCCCCGGAACGATCCGTGCGGCGCCTGGGCGGGAAGCCCGGTGAAGCCCCGATGCCGCACCAACACACCTCCGCCGGGTGCTTGCCCGACCTGCGCCCGCCTTGTGATGCTATGACCGGTTTTGCCGGACATGGCGAGGTGGTGAAGCAGCCGCGACACCCGATCCGCAGGGCCCTTCGTTATCGACTGAGGGAGGGGTGACGTGTCCGACGAGGTACTGGCGTCGATCATCAGCCCGGCCGGCGAGCTCCGCCCGGACGGTCTGCGCGGCCCCGGCGGCCGCCCCGCGGTGGACGTCCGGACGCTGACCCGGGTGCTGTTCGAACGGCTCGCGGAGCTGCCCCCGGGCACCCCCGAGCGGGAGCGGGTCCGGGCCGCCCTGATCGAGGTGAACATCCCCCTGGTCCGCTACGCGGCCACCCGCTTCCGCAGCCGCAGCGAACCGATGGAGGACGTCGTCCAGGTCGGCACCATCGGCCTGATCAACGCGATCGACCGGTTCGACCCCACCCGCGGCGTCCAGTTCCCCACCTACGCACTGCCCACCATCCTCGGCGAGATCAAGCGCTACTTCCGGGACAACGTCCGCACCATGCACGTCCCGCGCCGGCTCCAGGAGCTGTGGGTCCAGGTCAGCGGCGCGATGGAGGAGCTGACGGTGCTGCACGGCCGGGCCCCCAAGGTGCCGGAGATCGCCGCCAGCCTGCGGATCCCCGAGGAGGACGTCCGGGCCTGCCTGGACGCCGGGCGGGCCTACAACGCGGCCTCGCTGGAGGCGGCGCAGGAGCACGAGGGCGGACTCGCCCTGCTGGACCGGCTCGGCTACGAGGACTCCGCGCTGGCCGAGGTCGAGCACCGGGACATGGTCCGCCACCTGCTGGTCCAGCTGCCCGAGCGGGAGCGGCGGATCGTGATGCTGCGGTTCTTCGCCAACCTGACCCAGTCGCAGATCAGCACCGAGCTGGGGATGTCCCAGATGCACGTCTCGCGGCTGCTCTCCCGCATCCTGACGAGGCTTCGGACCGGCAACTCCTGGGAAGACTGAGATTGCAGCGCGTTACCCTCGCGTGACATCTTGCGACGTTCGGGTTTGCCGTGCACCGTGTTCCGGTATGGAGGGGGAGGGCCCCCGCCGGGAACCTCCGTGCGACGGCCCCCGTTCAACTGTCAGTCACAAGGGGGTGGGCGCATGTCCGGAGAGCTGGGCACTGCGGAGATCCACGCTGGTCAGGCCAACGGTACGGCTGTCGCCGAGGACCGGATCCCGCTCCAGCGGGTCCCGGCCGCCGCGCCGCCCGGGCCCGAGACGCCGCCCGGCTCCGGGCTGGACACCCGGACGCTGTCGCGCTCGCTGTTCCTGCGGCTGGCCGCCCTGGAACCGGGCAGCGCGGAGCACACGTACGTCCGCGACACCCTGATCGAGCTCAACCTGCCGCTGGTCCGGTACGCCTCGGCGCGCTTCCGCAGCCGCAACGAGCCGATGGAGGACATCGTCCAGGTCGGCACCATCGGCCTGATCAAGGCGATCGACCGGTTCGACCCCGAGCGCGGGGTGGAGTTCCCCACCTTCGCGATGCCCACCGTGGTGGGCGAGATCAAACGCTTCTTCCGGGACACCAGCTGGTCGGTCCGGGTGCCCCGGCGGCTCCAGGAGCTGCGGCTGGCGCTCACCAAGGCCGGTGACGACCTGTCCCAGCGGCTGGACCGCTCCCCCACCGTCGCCGAACTGGCCACCTGCCTGGGGGTCAGCGAGGAGGACGTGGTCGAGGGCCTCGCGGTGGGCAACGCGTACACCGCCAGCTCGCTCGACTCCAGCCCCAGCGAGGAGGACGGCGACGGACCGCTGGCCGAGCGGCTCGGCTACGAGGACCTCGCGCTGGAAGGCGTCGAGTACCGGGAGTCGCTGAAGCCGCTGCTGGCCAAGCTGCCGCCGCGCGAGCGCCGGATCATCATGCTGCGGTTCTTCGGCAACCTCACCCAGTCGCAGATCGGCGACGAGATCGGCATCTCCCAGATGCACGTCTCCCGGCTGCTCACCAGGACGCTGACCCAGCTCCGTGAGGGCCTGATCAGCGAGGGCTGATCCTGCCTCGGGAGGCCACCCGTCGCCGTCCCGGCAGGCTGCGCGTCAGCCTGCCGGGACGGCGTCGTCCATCGCCCGGCCGACCACTGCGGCGGCGCGTTCGACGACGAGTTCGGCGGCGCGTTCGGCGGCGCGCAGGTAGTCGGCGAGGACGGTTCCGCGGTCGGCGCCGACGGCGTGCGCGCGGGGGCCGAAGTCGTCGGCAACGACATGGTTCAGGCCATCACCGCACAGGGCCACAGCACACCGCGGCGCCCGCCCGCCCGGCCGTCCAATAGCCGTCGGGATCACGGGCGTTGGCCTTACCGCGGCAGCCCGGGACTGCGCCCGACCAGCGCCGTTCGACCGGCTCCTGCGCCGCTTTCCGCCCGGCCCCGATTGCACCGGACTCGGTCCGCCGATCGACCGCGCGTGCACCTCCATTGCATATTCGGACTGTCACATGGCACAGCGGTGCCCGATATTGCATGAACCTGCCCAAGGCGTCGGCAAGATGTGCAAGAGTGTCATGCGCGACGACGACAGTGTAGGTGTCCGGTGGTCCGCCCAAGCCGCACGGGCGGTAACCAGGTGTAGCTCTCAGCTTCCGCTTTTTCATTCTCAATTCATTATTTGCATGGCCGGTCCGGTTCCGGTCACAATCGGCGCCTTCATGGCTTCGCCATGAACGTTGGTAACAGGTTCGCTGCACTCTCGCCCAATTGGTCCCTCGCAGAGGCCCCCCTCGACCAGGATGGGCGCCGGGCAGCCTGCTGCCCGCGAACAGCTACAGGGCAGGCGAGCGCTGAGCAGCGAGGCGCCTACCCAAGGGGAGGATCACCATGGGTCGAGCGACCCGAAGAGTTGCCGCGTGCGCGGCGGCAGTTCTGCTGGCCAGCGGCCTGCAGACCACCCTGGCCCACGGCGACACGCCGCCCAGGATCGACCTCACCATCCTGGTCATCGACGACGGAGGCCCGTCGGTCGCGGCGATCACCGCCGAACTCAAGAACCAGGGCACCCCGTACAAGGTCGTCAACCTCAACGACACCAACCGTCCCATCATCAACTCCGCTTTCCTCAGCGACACGGTGAACGGCCAGCCCCGCGGGAAGTACCAGGGCATCGTCCTTCCCAACGAAAACCCCTTCCCCAACAGTGCGGCCGAGATGACGGCCATCGCGGGCTACGAAGCTGCATTCGGAATCCGGCAGATCGACGCGTACACGTTCGCCAGTCCTGCGGTGGGGCTGAACTACGCGGTGAATCCCGGTTACTACGGCACGCTGGACGGATTCCAGGGCGCCACCACCACGGCCGGCACTTCGGGCCCGTTCGGGTACCTCAAGGGCAGCGTGCCGTTCGAGGACAACGATCCGACCGTCAGCGAGAGTTACGGCTACCTGGCCACGCCACTGGCCAACCTGCCGGCCGGCGCCTCGTTCGTCCCGCTGGTCGACGCCGCGATCCCGAGCACCACCTCGCGCGGTTCGCTGGTCGGCGAGTACACGCACGACGGCCGCAAGGAACTGGTCGTCACGTTCGTCTACAACCAGTACCAGCAGCAGTACCGCCTGCTCGCCCGCGGCATGGTCGACTGGATCACCCAGGGCGTCCACCTCGGCTACGACCGCAACTACTTCGCGGCCCACGTGGACGACGTCTTCCTGGCCGACGACCGCTGGGACACCGTGCTCAAGTGCACCCCCGGCGACGTCACCTGCCCGCCCGGCACCCCGGACACGGCCAACCCGATCCGGATGACGCCGGACGACGCCCAGCACCTCAAGCAGTGGCAGACCGCCAACAACTTCACCCTGGACATGGTGTTCAACGGTGGCGGCAGCGAGGACTGGAAGGCCGACCACCAGACCACGGTGGACCCCACGGTCAACCAGATGATCGCCGACCAGAACAGCTACCGCTGGGTCAACCACACCTACAGCCACCCGTACCTGGGCTGCGTCCAGGACGTCACCGTGGTGCCGTGGCGCTGCACCAAGGACTCCGCGGGCAAGACCGTCTGGACCGACCAGAACACCATCTCGGGCCAGATCAAGGACAACTTCGACTGGGCCGCCAAGAACGGCCTGAAGGTCGACCCGCAGGCCCTGGTCACCGGCGAGCACTCCGGTCTGCTGACCGCCCCGCAGGAGACCAGCGACAACCCGAACCTGGCGCCGGCGCTGGCCGCCAACGGCATCAAGTTCACCGGCAGCGACGCCTCCCGCGAGCCCGCCCAGCGGGCCGTCGGCTCGTCCACGCTGACCGTGCCGCGCTACCCGATGAACGTCTTCTACAACGCCGGCACGGCGAAGGAGGAGGCCGACGAGTACAACTGGATCTACACCAGCAAGGCCAACGGCGGCAGCGGCGTCTGTGAGAACAACGCCAACTCCACCTGCCTGACGCAGCCGCTGGACGCGAACACCGGCTTCCAGTCGTACATCGTGCCGCTGGAGGCCCGGATCGACCTCGGGCACGTACTGAGCAACGACCCGCGGCCGCACTTCATCCACCAGTCGAACCTGTCCGAGGACCGGATCCTCTACCCGGTGCTGGAGAAGATCCTCGGCACCTACCGGTCGCTGCACGCCGACAACACCCCGATCGTGAACCTCGGCGAGCGCGAGATCGGCCAGGAGTTCCAGCGCCGCGCCGCCTGGAACTCGGCCGTCTCGGCCGGCCAGGTCACCGGCTACCGGGTCGGCAACACCGTCACGGTCAACGCTCCGGCCGGTGTTCAGGTCCAGGCCACCATGCCGACCGGAACTTCTCAGAAGCTGGTCATCGGATCGACCGCCTTCGGTTCGTCCTACGCCGGTACGATCTCCGGTTGGGTGTCCCCGGGCACCCTGCAGAGCAGCGTCTCCCTGCAGCTCCCCTCGGCCGGCACCCCGGCCGCCCCGGCCGCCGTCGCCCCCGGCGTCGCGGCCAAGTCCGTCCCGGCCCCGGCCCCGGCGGACAAGAAGGTCGTCCCGCAGGGCGTCGCCACTCCCGTCCCGGTGGGCCCGAGCGACACCGGTCGTACCAGCGCCCCGACCCTGGTCCCCGGTAGCGGAACCCCGGTGCCCGGCAAGGACGTCGCCACCAACGGCAACGGCGGCACCGCCGCCGCCAAGAGCGGTAAGGCCACCGGGGGGGCGGCCTCGCTCGGCACCAGTACCACCGGACGCTCCGGCAACCGGTAGCCCGCAGCACCCGATGGCAGGGCCGGGCCGGTCGCCCGGTCCGGCCCTGCCTCGGGTCCCGTTCCGGCCACCCAGACCGGACACCGAAGCAAGGAACAGGAGGGGGGACAGGAGATGCGCGTCACCCTGCTCACCGAGGGGACGTATCCGCACCAGCACGGCGGTGTGAGTGTCTGGTGCGACCAGCTCGTTCAAGGCATGCCGGACGTCGACTTCGACGTCATCGCCGTCACTGGTACCGGCCAGGAGCCGCTGGCCTGGGAGCTGCCCGCCAACGTGCGGTCGGTCACGACCGCACCGCTGTGGGGCCCGGCCTCCGAGGCCGGACCGCCCCGCGGCAAGGAGATGCGGCGCTTCCTCAACGCGTACGAGCGCTTCCTCCACTCCATCCTCGATCCGGTCTACACCACCCACTTCGGCACCGAGCTGTACGGCTTCGCCGACCTCGCCCGGCGCGGGCTGCTCAGCCCGGCGCTGCGCAGCGAGCGCGCCCTGCGCACCCTCCAGCACGTCTGGACCCGGGACTACCTGCCCACGGCCGTCTCCCGGCCCACCATGCACGACGCCCTGAACGCCACCGACCTGCTGGAGCACGCCCTGCGGCCGCTCTCGGTCGAACCGCCCACCGGCGGCGTCGCGCACGCCGCCAGCGGCGGGCTGGCCACCCTGCCCGGGCTGATCGCCGCCCAGCAGTACGGCGTACCGTTTCTGCTCACCGAGCACGGCATCTACCTGCGCGAGCGCTACCTCGGCTACCGCACCGGCCCGTACCGCTGGCCGGTCAAGGCGCTGCTGCTCGGCTTCTACCGGATGCTCGCCGAGGAGAGCTACCGGCAGGCCGCGCTGGTCACCCCCGGCAACCGGTACAACCGGCGCTGGGAGGAGCGCGGCGGCACGCCGTCCGCCCACATCCGCACCGTCTACAACGGCGTGGACCCGGCGGCCTTCCCGCCCGCCGGGCCCGAACCCGAGACGCCGACCCTCAGCTGGGCCGGCCGGGTCGACCCGATCAAGGACCTGGAGACGCTGATCCGGGCCTTCGCCATCGTCCACCGTGAGATCCCCGAGGCGCGACTGCGGCTCTTCGGCGGAACCCCCAAGGGCGGCGAGGCCTACCGGGACGGCTGCATAGCCCTGGCCGCCGAACTCGGCATCGCCGACTCGGTGGCCTTCGAGGGCCGCGTCGCCGACATCACCGACGCGTACGCGGCGGGCAACGTGGTCATGCTCTCCAGCATCAGCGAGGGCTTCCCGTTCACCCTGATCGAGGCGATGTCCTGCGGCCGCGCGACCGTCTCGACCGACGTCGGCGGCGTCCGCGAAGCCGTCGGCGACACCGGACTCGTCGTCCCGCCCCGCGAACCCGAACCCATGGCGGCCGCCTCGATCGAGCTGCTGCGCGACGCCGAGCGGCGCGCCCGCCTGGGCGAACAGGCCCGACTGCGGGTCATCGAACAGTTCACGCTCCGCCAGAACATCGACGGCTTCCGGGGCATCTACACCGAACTCCTCGGCACCGCCCGCTGGATGCCGGACGGCGTGGTGGCCGTCACCGACCAGACCCCCACCACCGACTGGGACCAGCAGCTCGCCGCCGCCCAGCCCCAGCACAGCGAGGTGGGCGCGTGAACGAGCGGAGCGAGAGAACCATCGACAGGTGCGTGTACCGCGAAGCGGCCACCGAGCGCAGCGAGGTGGGAGCATGAGTGGCCCCCTGCGGCTCGTGGAGGACGAGGGCGGCTCCGAGCGGACGATGCAGCTGCGCACCCTGCCGCTCAAGCGCCGCCGCCCCACCCCGTCGGCCCAGCCCGAGCCCGAGGAGCAGCTCGACCTCTCCGCGGACCCACTGGACGAGCTCGCCGAGCGGCTGCACGACATCTGCGCCGATGCCGTCCACCCGTACGAGATCGCCGCGTTCCTGGAGTCCGACGGCCTCTCCGACGAGCAGGCCGCCCTGCTGTACGGCCGCCCCGACTCGTTCACCCTCGCCGAGGAGCTGTTCGAGAAGGTCGAGCGCCGCTACCCCGGCCCGAGCTCCGAGTTCGCCAACCCGTGGCGGGCCGACCCCTGGCGCTGCGTCGTGCGCGGCCTGGTGTTCGCCCTGCCCGGGCTCGGCTACCTGCTCGGCGCCAACCTGTTCGCGGCCACCCGGATGCGGTTCGGTCTGCCCTCCGGCATGCTCGCGCTGTCCGTCGCGACGCTGGTCAGCTGGGGCTTCAACCAGGCGCTGGCACACCGCTCGTACCGCTGGCTCGGCCGGCTGCGGCGCCGCGAGGCCGCGATCTGCCTGGCCCTCGGGGCGCCGCTGGGCGCGCTGGTCGCGTCCGCCGCGGCGTACGTGGTCGGCGGGCCGCTGGGCGCGCTCTTCTTCGCCGCCGGGCAGTCGCTGTACCTGGGCGCGGCCACCGTCCTGCTGGTGCTGGGGCGGGAGAAGTTCCTGCTGCTGGCGCTGGTTCCGGCCTCGGTGGGCGCGGGCGTGGTGCTGGCCGCGGACGTCCCGCAGGTCGTGCGGACGGTCGTGCTGCTCGTCTCGCTGGTGCTGGCGGTCGGCCTGGCCGCCCGGGAGCTGCTGTTCTGCATCCGGGGCGGCGAGAAGGAGTCCGTCGAGCTGAAACTGCCGATCCGCCAGGAGGTCCCGCACCTGCTGTTCGGCCTGGCCTGCGGCACCCTCACGCTGATCGCCGGTCTCGGCGAGACCATCCACCAGGCGGTGCAGACCGGTGCCGCGCACGGCGCGAAGGCCACCCCGACCGGACCGGCCATGATCGCGCTGACGCTCAGTCTCGGCCTCGCCGAGTGGCTGCTCTTCCGCTACCGGGCGATGGCCGTGGCCGCACTGCGCACCAGTCACACCAGCGGGCAGTTCACCCGCCGCACCGGCGGGATCCTGCTCGGCTGCCTGTTCATCTACCTCACCACCGTGGCCGCGCTGGACGCCGCCACGACCGTGCTGTGGCCCGGCGCCCCCGCGCTCGGCGTGCCGCAGCTCGGCGCGATGCTGCTCCTCGGCGGCTCGCTCTGGCTGGCGCTGCTGCTGAACGCCTTCGGGTTCAGCTGGAGCACCGCCCTCATCTGTCTGGCCGCCGCGGGTGCCGAGAGCGCCGGGCTGCTGACCGGTGCGGATCCGATCGTCCTGCAGCTGATCGGCTGCGGGGCGGCCGCCTTGCTCCTCACCGCCATCGCCGGGCCTGCGCTCGGCCGCACCACCCAGCACCGCTGAACACCGAACACCGAAATCACGCACGCCCAATTCGCGTGCACCGCTGGACCCGCTTCACCGAACACGCTCCACAACGCGCTTCACCCGAACACGCTTCACCCGAACGCGCTTCACCTCAACACGCTTCACGGCACAGCTGAACCACCACCGGCCGGTCGCCACCGGGAGTCCGGCCGTTCCCAAAATCGAGAGAGCGAATCACGCATGAGCAGCGTCGCGGTCACCGGAGCCGAGGGCTTCATCGGCTCCCACCTCGTCGAGTCCCTGGTCGCCGACGGGCACCAGGTCCGGGCGATGGTCCAGTACAACTCCTTCTCGTCCTTCGGCTGGCTGGAGACCCTGTCCAAGGAGGTGCTGGACTCGGTCGAGATCGTCCTCGGCGACGTCCGGGACCCGGGCTCGGTCAACGGCCTGGTCAAGGGCACCGAGGCGGTCTACCACCTGGCCGCCCTGATAGCGATCCCGTACTCCTACCTGGCCCCGCACTCGTACGTCGACACCAACGTCACCGGCACCCTGAACGTGCTGGAGGCGGTGCGCCACCAGGAGATCCCGCGCCTGGTGCACACCTCCACCAGCGAGACGTACGGCACCGCGCAGACCGTGCCGATCACCGAGGACCACCCGATCAACACCCAGTCCCCGTACGCCGCCTCCAAGGCCGGCGGGGACCGGCTGGCCGACAGCTACCACGCCAGCTTCGAGACCCCGGTCGTCACCCTGCGCCCGTTCAACACCTTCGGCCCGCGCCAGTCGATGCGTGCCGTCATCCCGACCGTGATCGCCCAGGTCGCCGCCGGCGAGACCGAGATCACCCTCGGCGACCTGCGCCCGACCCGCGACTTCATGTTCGTCAAGGACACCGCGCACGCGTTCCGCACGGTCGGCACCGCTCCCGCCGAGACCGTGGTCGGCAGGACCTTCAACGCCGGCACCGGTGGCGAGATCTCGGTCGGCGACCTGGTCTCCCTGGTCGGCAAGCTGATGGGCGTCGACCTCCTGGTGAAGGAGGACGAGCAGCGCATCCGCCCGGCCAACTCCGAGGTCATGCGCCTGGTCGCGGACGCCACCCGGCTGCGCGAGGCCACCGGCTGGGCCCCCCAGTTCACCCTGGAGCAGGGCCTGGAGCAGACCATCGAGTTCTTCCGCGACCCGGCCAACCTGGCCCGCTACAAGACCGACATCTACAACGTCTGACCGCCGTACCGATCAATGCCCGTCCTGGTAACCAAGGTTCGTGTCCTGCACATCCTTTCCGTGGGGGAAACACCATGCATGCAGTGATCCTGGCCGGCGGTAAGGGCGTCCGCCTCCGCCCGTACACCACCGCCCTTCCCAAGCCGCTCGTCCCGATCGGCGACCAGCACGCGATCCTGGAGATCGTGATGCGCCAGCTCGCCGCCGCGGGCTTCAAGACCGTCACCCTGGCCATCGGCCATCTCGGCCACATCATCCGCGCGTACGTCGGCAACGGCTCCCAGTGGGGGCTGCGGGTCGGCTACGCCGTCGAGGACAGCCCGCTCGGCACCATGGGCCCGCTGCTCACCATGCAGGACCGCCTGCCGGAGCACTTCCTGGTGATGAACGGCGACATCCTCACCGACCTGGACTTCGCCGGGGTGCTCAAGCACCACGAGGCGTCCGGGGCGCCGCTCACCATCGCCACCTACGCCCGTCAGGTGAAGATCGACTTCGGCGTGCTGACCGCCGAGTCCGGCAGCATCACCGGCTTCCAGGAGAAGCCGAGCATCGACTACCGCGTCTCGATGGGCGTGTACGGCGTGTCCCGTTCGGCACTCGCCAAGTACACCCCCGGCCTGCCGCTGGGCTTCGACGAGCTGGTGCTGGACCTGCTCGCCGCCAAGACCCCGCCCGCCGCGTACGACTTCGGCGGCTACTGGCTGGACATCGGCCGCCCGGACGACTACGACCGGGCGAACGCCGAGTTCTCCTCCATCCGACCGGTACTGATGCCCTTCGAGTCGGCCGGCGCCGGCCAGGGCGTGGCGGAGCTGCCGATCCCGGCCGCCCGCACCGCCCCGGACGACACGGCCGAGGCTCCCGCCACCGCGGGCGCCCAGAGTGACGGACGGGCCGCGTGAGAATCCTGCTCCTCGGCGGCGACGGCTTCCTCGGCCGTCACGCCACCGCCGTCCTGCAGTCACTGCCCGGTGCCACCGTGCTGACCGCGGGCCGGCGGCCCGCCCACGACCTCCGGCTGGACCTGGCCACCGCCCAGGCCGGCCCGCTCGGCGAGGAACTGGCCGCGCTGGCACCCGACGTGGTGGTCAACTTCGCCGGCGCGGTGGCCGGCAGCGCGGTCAAGCTCGCCGAGGTGAACGCGCGCGGCCCGGCCGTGCTCTGCGAGGCGCTGCAGCTCGGCGCCCCGAAGACCCGGCTGGTGCACATCGGTTCGGCCGGCGAGTACGGCGTCTGTCCGGCGGGCAGCTCGCTGTCCGAGGACTCCGACGCCCGCCCGGTCGGCGTGTACGGCGCGACCAAGCTGGCCGGCTCCCTCGCGGTGGCCGGCTCGGCGCTGGACGCCGTGGTCCTGCGGGTGTTCAACCCTGTCGGCCCGGGGGCACCGGCGGGCTCGCTGCCCGGCCGGCTGGCCGCCGAGCTGCTCCGGGTGGCGCCCGAGGGCGCCGACGGCGTGATCACGGTCGGCGACCTCTCCGCCTACCGCGACTTCGTCGACGCCCGGGACATCGCCCGCGCGGTCGGCCTGGCCGCCGCCGCGGACCGTCCGCTCCCCCGGGTGCTCAACCTCGCCTCCGGGCAGGCCCGGCAGGTCCGGGCGATCGCGGACGGGCTGGTCGCCGCGGCCGGCTTCGCCGGCCGGATCGACGAGAGCGGGGCGGGCTCCGAGCGCTCGGCCGCGGTCTCCTGGCAGCAGGCCGACGTGTCGGCCGCCGCCCGGGAGCTCGGCTGGCACCCGGAGACGGACCTCGCCGACACCCTGCGCGACCTGTGGCTCAGCACCGCCGAGCCCGCCTACCCACCGGTCGTCGCATGACCGGCGGGATCATCCCCGACGGCCGCCTGCTGGTGCCGCTGTACGTCCACCCCGCGGTGGACCCGGCGGCCTGGCAGGCGGTCGCCGCCGCCGACCCGGGCCGGATCGCCGCCGTCGTGCTCAACCTCGCCGACGGGCCGGGCGAGAACCCGGACAACGTCTTCGCCGAGGCCGCCGACCAACTCCGCGCGGCCGGAGTGCCGTTGGTCGGCTACACCGACACCGACTACGGCCGCCGACCGCACGCGGCGGTGGTCGCCGACATCCTGACCTACCGTCAACGCCACGACATCACCGGCGTCTACCTCGACCAGGTGGCCACCCACCCGGGCGCCCTCGCGCACTACCGGCGGCTGGCCACGGCCGCGCGCGCGGCCGGCTGCGGCACCGTGGTCTTCGGCCACGGCGAGCACCCCGACCCGGGGTACGCCGAAGTCGGCCTGGCCGACCTGCTGGTCACCTTCGAGGGCGACTGGGACACGTACCGCGCGATGACGCTCCCGCTGTGGACCGGCCGCCACGCGGCCTCCCGCTTCTGCCACCTGGTGTACGACGTCCCGGCCGAACACGCCGAGGACGCCACCGCGCTGATCGCCGCCCGCCGGGCCGGCGTCGGCTGCGCCGTACCGGGCGCCGGGGAGAACCCCTGGCGCACCCTGCCCTACGGCCTGACCGCTGCTGAACTGACCTGACCTGATCCGGAGTTCGACTACCGTGAACCGCCGTACCCGGCTCCTGCCGGTCGCCATCACCATCGCCGCCGCCCTGCTGGCGACCTCGTGCAGCAGCTCAGGCTCGGACGACGACAACTCCTCGGCCGACGGCTCCCCGAGCAGCCCTCCCGCGGCCACCGCCCCGACCACCCCGGACGGCAGCACCGCCCCGGGCACCCCGTCGGACGCCGCCAGCACGCCCCCGGCCCCCGGCACGCCCAGCACCCCCGGCTCACCCACCGCGCCCGGCGCCACCACGCCCCCGGGCGCCACCACCACCCCGGGCACCCCCAGCGCCCCCGGCGGAACTCCCGGCGGCACCACCCCCCCGCCGCCGGCCGGCGCCCGCTGGCAGCCCACCCCGGGCCTCGCCTGGCAGTGGCAGCTCGGCGGCACCGTCGACCAGTCCGTGGACGTCCCGGTCTACGACATCGACGGCTTCGAGAACGACGCCTCGGTGGTGGCCGCGCTGCACGCCAAGGGCCGCAAGGTGATCTGCTACATCAACGCCGGCTCCTGGGAGAACTTCCGCCCCGACTCCGCCGCCTTCGCCAAGTCCTTGCAGGGCTCCGACACCGGCTGGAAGGGCGAGAAGTGGTTCGACATCCGCAAGCTCGACCAGCTCAAGCCGCTGATGGCGGCCCGCTTCGACATGTGCAAGAGCAAGGGCTTCGACGCCATCGAGCCGGACACCATCGAGGCCTACAACCAGAACAGCGGTTTCCCGCTCACCCCTGACGACCAGGTCAAGTACAACCGCATGCTGGCCCAGCTCGCCCACGAACGCGGCCTGGCCATCGGCCTGAAGAACGACCTCGACCAGATCCCGGCGCTGCTGCCGGACTTCGACTTCGCGGTCAACGAGGAGTGCTCGCAGTTCGACGAGTGCGACCGGGTCGCGCCGTTCGTCAAGGCGGGCAAGGCGGTGTTCCACGTCGAGTACAAGCTCGGCACGGACCAGTTCTGTGCCAAGGCCAAGTCGCTCGGCTTCAGTTCGATGCAGAAGAAGCTCGACCTGGACGCCTGGCGCAAGCCCTGCTGAGCGCCGGCGCACCGGTCCTCGGTGCACCGGTTTCCGTCGCGCGGGTGACCCTCGTCCGGGTCACCCGCGCGATGATCACTTGACCGCCAGCCAGATGACGCCGCCCAACACGGCCAGCACGATGACGGCGACCAGCGCGATCACGCCGGTACGGCCACCACCACCGCTGCTGCTGCGGCCGTAGGTGGAGACGGTGCCCGGCGCCTGCGGGGCCGCCGGGGTCTCGTCGACGAACGCCCGGAACATCTGGGTGCTGCCGGCGGGGTCGTAGTCGTTGTCAGCCATGGCACGGACTCTAACGAATCCGCCCACCTCACGGACACCCCGGACCCCTCCTGCGCGACCCCCACCACCCGGTCGTGCAACGGTGGTACGACATCCTCGTGAAGTCCGCCCGACACGCGGAATGCCGCCCGGTGCGATCCGGTTGAATCCGACCATGACCGGAAACCACAGCGACGCCCCGGGCCGGGTCCGCCTCGGCGCCTCCGACCTGTCCGTCTTCCCGCTCTCCCTCGGCGGCAACGTCTTCGGCTGGACGGCCGACGAGCAGCAGTCCTTCGCCGTCCTGGACGCCTACGCGGCGGCCGGCGGCAACTTCGTCGACACCGCCGACGTCTACTCGGCCTGGGCCCCGGGCAACACCGGCGGCGAGTCCGAGACCGTCCTCGGCAACTGGCTGCGCAGCCGCGGCAACCGCGACGACGTCGTGATCGCCACCAAGGTCGGCATGCACCCCGAGGCCGGCGGTCTGGGCGCGGCCAACATCAAGGCCGCGGCCGAGGGTTCGCTGCGCCGCCTGGGCGTCGAGCGGATCGACCTGTACTACACCCACCGGGACGACGACACCCCGGTCGAGGAGTTCGTCACCGCGCTGGACGAGCTGGTCCGCGAGGGCAAGGTCGCCGCGGTCGGCGCCTCCAACATCGGCGCCGAGCGGCTGTCCGAGGCGCTGGCCTTCGCCGACCGCGAGGGCCTGGCCAAGTACGTCGCCGTCCAGCCGCACTACAACCTGGTCTCGCGCGGCACCTTCGAGGGCCCGCTGGCCGACGTGGTCGCCGAGCACGGCCTCGCCACCGTCCCGTACTACGCGCTCGCCTCCGGCTTCCTCACCGGCAAGTACCGCCCCGGCGGCCCCGGCGTCGACAGCGCCCGCTCCGAGGGCGCCGCCCGCTACCTGGACGACCCGCGCGGCCCGAAGGTGCTGGCGGCCCTGGACACCGTCGCCGGGGAGCACGGCGTCGCACTCGCCACGGTCGCCCTCGCCTGGCTGGCCGGGCGGCCGACGGTCGCCGCCCCCATCGCCAGCGCCCGCACCGTCGAGCAGCTCCCGCCCCTGCTGGCAGCCACCACGCTCCGCCTCACCCCCGAACAGACCGCCCTCCTCGACACCGCCTCCGCCTGACCCCGCCCCACCCCGCAGGCTGCGAACCCGCCCCCACCCGGGCCCGTTCGCAGCCTGCACCCGTGCCCGGCGAACCCCACCCGGCTGAGAACACCGGCCGCAGTGATCAGCCTTGGCCCACGAACGACCGGGCACGGAACAGGACTTCAACGCCGAAGCCGCCACGGGGGCAGCCTCGCCGGAAATCCCGCCCGGGACGGGCTCTTCGACGACGAGGACCGGAAGAAGTACGCGCGCCCGGCCCTCGATTCCGCAAACAATCCGGGCCCGGGCGGTAACACCGGCAGAGTGACCGTCGGCCCCGCCGATCCGAGGGCCCGCGCCGGCACCCTCGACGAAATCCAGGAGACTTTCCGGGCGGTCGGCGAATCCGCCCCGGAAAAGACGGCCAACGCGCACGGCGCACCGGCCGATTGGCAGATCGGGCCCGAACTGCGCACCCGTTCCCTCCGCGGGGACGACCAGGTCGCGCTTCGGGCCCCCGACAGCACGCCGCTGTCGGGGGCCCGGTGCGCCCCGGCGCTACGGCCGCCCGAAGTGGGTCGGGTAGTAGCCCGAGTTGAGGGTGGACACCCGGACCGTCTTGCCGGGCCTGGGCGCCTCGACGAACTTGCCGCCGCCCAGGTAGATCCCCACGTGGTGGATCCCGGAGGCCCGGCCGCTGTCCGACCAGAACACCAGGTCACCGCGGCGCAGTTGCCCCGCGCTGATCGGCGTGGTGGCCGCGTACTGGTCGTCGGCCACCCGCGGCAGGCTGATCCCGCTGCGCCGGTAGGCCTGCTGGACGAGCCCCGAGCAGTCGTAGCCGGACGGGCCGTTGCCGCCCCAGACGTACGGCTTGCCCAGCTGGGCGAGCGCGTAGTCGATGGCCGACTCCACGCTGCCGGAAGCCGGCGCCTGGTCCGCCGACGGCGTGGCCGCGGGCCGGGCGGGAGCGGGATCCGCACCGCCGCCGGACTGGCCGGTGCGGTTCGCGTAGACGTCGTAGTGGCTGGTCCACCGCCACTCTCCGGCGCTGTTCTTGAACCAGTACTTCGACCCGTCCCAGCCCTGGCGCAGTCCGGAGGAGGAAGCGGAGGAGGCCGAACCGTTGGACACGGCGGCCGCCTTGCCGCTGGCACCGCCGGAGCCGCCCGAGCCGCCGGACTGGCCGGCGCGGTTCGCGTAGACGTCGTAGTGGCTGGTCCACCGCCACTCTCCGGCGCCGTTCTTGAACCAGTACTTCGACCCGTCCCAGCCCTGCTTCCCGGCCGCCGCGTGCGCGGACCCGGCACCGGCCGTCAGACCGACCACGCCGGCGCCCGCCAGCACGGTGGTGGCCAGGCAGGTACTCCGCACGGCGCGGTGTATTCGGCTGCCGCCGGTCGCCGTCGCGGGGCGGGCGGTGTGCGGCCGGGCCGCGCAGTTCGGGCAGCCGCAGCCCGCGATCGCGGGGATGCTGCCGGTGCTCTCCTCGAAGCCGATCAGGCCCCGGTCGAGGGCGGCGTCGAAATCGGCGTCGAGGTCGAGGCCGGGATCGGCGTACGCGCCGGTGGCTATCCTCATGCGGGTCGTCCTTCCTTCCGCCCGGCCCGTGCGGCCGGGGGCGGTACCGAGGCGGCCACTCCGGCCGGGGCGACGAAGGCGACCAGCAGCTGCTCCATCAGCGCGCTGCGGGCGGCCTCGTCCAGTTCGTGGGCGGTGGCGCGCTCCAGTCGCCGGACGGCGAGCGCCGCCGCCTCGACCGCGTCGTCCACCAGCACCGTCCGCAGGCCCGCGTCCAGGTCGGCCAGCCGGCGGCGGCGCATCGACTCGGCGACCTCGGGCGCGTAGTCCAGCGCCAGCGGCTGCGCCGAGTAGACCTCCAGGCCCGCCGGGGCGACCTCGGCGGCCAGTGCTCTGGTCAGCTCGTCGGCGAACCACTGCCCGTCCCGCAGCGCGGGCCCGGGCGCCGCGTTGCTGTCGCACGGCAGGATGGACGCGGTGCGGGTGAGCACCGCCTGGACCTGCTCGCGCAGGTAGCTCTCGTGGTCCTCGATCGCCAGCAGCGCCCGCGCGGTGTCCTTGACCCGCCAGACGATCAGCAGCCGGACGACGATCGGCGTGCCGGTCCGGTCGACCGCCTTGACCGGCTCGCTGCGCCAGTGCCGCAGCCGCACGTCCACCCGGCGCCGGCGCAGCAGCGGGTTGACCCAGACCAGGCCGGTGCGGCGGACGGTGCCCCGGTAGCGGCCCCAGCGGGTCAGCACCCGGGTCTCGCCGCCCGCGTTGGCCAGCAGCCCGGCCAGCGCGAACACCACGAGCAGGCCGACCGCGCTGACCGCGGCGACCGACTTGGCGTCCACCTCGGCCTGGCCGCTCGCCTGCGCGGCGGCGCTGCGCAGGTCGGGCAGCGCGTCCCAGTACGGGATGACGCCGTCGCGCAGCAGCATCAGCAGCACGCCTGCCACGCCGACCAGCACCACCAGCAGGGCGATCCAGCCGGGCAGGGCGGTGGCGCCGTGCTCGCGGACCGCCTGGTCGGCGCGCGGGGGGCGGCGGGAGGTGGCGGCCGTGGGGGCGCCGACCTGGGTGGTTTCCGTGATCTCGACGGTCGCCGGGGCGGCCGCCTCCAGCGGATCGCGCAGGTCGGCGGAGGCGCCGGTGGCCGGGCCGGGGACGACGACCAGCGGAGTGGTCGCGGGGCCGCCGTCGACCGGGCCGAGCGGCTTGGCCGTCTTGACGGCCGTGGCCTTGGCCAGCGGGCTGGCGCCGGAGGCGGAACGTTCCGGCAAGGCCGGTGGGAGTACCTGGGGCAGGTGGTCGGGTCGCTGCGAAGAATCGCGGGTGACGTCCATGCACGGATCCTCGGGGTCGGTGTGTCGCGCAACGGGCGGCCCGGATCTGACGGGCAGTGCCAAGATCAGGCTAAGTTCATACGTCATCAAATGCGACATTTATGATGAGGTGTGTCGACATTTGCTGACGAATCGTCCGAAGCCGACCTGACGCGCAGGCACATGAACGGGTAGTCGGGATGGTTCAGCGCAGGTCAGCGCCGCCGGACACCGTCACCACGGGCGAACACCCGGCGGGTGATCAGCCCGATCCCGGCGAGCACCAGCAGGCCACCGGCGACCCCACCGCGCCAGCCGCTCGCGGTGGACCGCGCGGCCGCCGCCTGCGAGGCCTCCGCGGCCGCCCCCACGGGCGACGCGCTCGGCGGCGCCGGCAGCGGCCCGGCATCCTCCCCGGCGGACCCGAGCGGTTCGGCCGCCACCGGCGTCGATGACGGTGGCGGTGACGGAGGCTGTGTCAGTGACGGTGTCAGTGACGGTGACGGTGACGACGCCATGACGCCGACGGCCGCCCGGGACGGGCTGGCGCCCAGGGACGGAACGGTACGGAGCGTCGGAGGGACGGAATCGGCGGAGGTGGTGGTGGGGGTGGGGGCGATCCGGACGGTCGGGACGGTGGGGGTGGCTGAAGCAACGGACGGCCCGGCCACCGCCGCCGGCGGCCGGGCGACCGCCGGAACGGCGATCGGCAGCAGCCCCGCCGGCGCCGGCGCGAGCACGGATGCAACGGGCGTCGCCCCCACAACCGGGCTCGGCGACGAGGTGACCGGGCTCGAAGGCGTGGACGTGGGTTTGGACGTGGACATGGACGTGGGCGACGTCGCGGGACGGGACGGTACAGAGGAGGCCACCGGCGCGGAAGCACCGGCCGAGGGCAACACCGGCACCGCCACGCTCGGGCTCGGCCCGACCGGCATCGGCACCGATGCCGACGCCGACGGGCTCGGCACGGTCGGCACCGAGACTGCGGGGCTGGGCCGCACGGGAACCGACGCCCCCGAACTCGGCACCGCAGGAGTCGACGCCACCGCACTCGGCACCGCAGGAGTCGACGCCGATGCCGAAGCCGATGCCGAAGCCGACGGGCTCGGCGCCGCCGCGACGCGCACCGGCACCGCATCCGCCGCCGCCCCGTTCCCCGCCAGGTCGGTCGCCGTGACGACCAGCCACTGCTGCCCGTCCGTCAGGTCCCGGTTGGCGGTGCAGGTCCAGCTGCCGTCGAGCGCCGCCGTCACCCCGCACAGCACCGTCCGCTCGCCCGCACCCGCACCCGAAGCCGAGGCCGAAGCCGGCCCCGAGGCCGCCGAGCCGCCCGCCCGCGCCGTGACCAGCACCTTCGAGCCCGGCTCGGCCCGCCCGGTGAACGTCGGCCGGCTGACCCGCAGGGTCTCCCCGGCGGCCGGCGAGCCGAGCACCGGCTTGTCCGGCGGGACGGTGTCGACGACCAGCGCGACCGCCTGCCCGGCCGTCCGGTTCCCGGCCGCGTCGACCGCGACGGGGGTGAGCAGGTGGCGCCCGTCCACCAGGTTCTCGACCGGCAGGCAGGACCACTGGCCGTCCGCCCGGACGGCGCTGCGGCAGAGTTCGGCGGCCTGGTCGGTGACCGCGACGGTGCTGCCCGCCTCGCCGGTGCCGGTGAGCTGGATCCCCGGGTCGTTGGTGTACTCCGGGAGGGTGAGGACGGGCGGTGCGGGCGGCGCCGTCTTCACGGTGACCCGGACGGCGTCGCCGCGCAGCACCACGCCACCGCTGGTGATCTCGACCGGGGTGAGGGCGTGCGGGCCCGCGGTGAGCGCTCCATCGGGCCGGCAGGACCAGCCGCCGCCGCGCTCGACCCGGGCCCGGCAGGCCGTGGCGTCGCCGTCCCGGATCTCCACCGAGGCACCGGCGACCGCTCCGTCGCCGTGGATCCGTGGACGGGCCTCGGCGAGGACGGCGCCGTCGACGGGTTCGGCGATCTCGGGCCGGGCGGCGCCGACGGTCAGTTTGATCCGCTGGTCGGCGACCTGCCCGGAGTCGGCGAAGCCGCCGGAGGGGACGAGTTGGCTGGCGTCGCGGGCGATCCGCAACCGGGCCCAGGTGTCGCCGGAGGCGGCGCCGGTCGGGACGGTCCATTCCAGGGTCGCGGTGTCGGCGCCGGCCGGGATCTCGGCCTGCACCCGCGCGGCGGGGTCGAAGCGCCCGCTGTGGTCGAAGTCGATCCAGCCGGCCAGGGTCGCGGGCTGGTCGCCGACCGCCACTGGGACGCTGAGCCGGTAGTAGCGGCCGATCGCGGCCTCGGTGGGGAAGCTGATCGACGGGTCGGCGCCCTGGTACTCGGCGCGGCCGGGCTGGAGCTTGGGCGGCGGCGGGCTGGTGAAGACGCTGCGCCGGCCGGCCCCATGGTCGAGCTGGACCAGCGGCTCGCCGGTCGACCGGTCGGCCGTGCCCGGGTCGTCGGCGGACCGGGGTCGGGTGCGGTGCGCCGGGTTGGCGGCGTCCGCGCCGAGGAACAGGTCGGAGAGCACGTGCGAGGCGTTGCCGTAGTTCTGCGGGGCGGTGCCGAGGTCCTCGTCGACGGTGACGGTGTACGCCTGGCGCAGGACGGGCGGGGTGGTGGTGCTGCCGGCCCGGGCGGTGGAGCGCTGCTCGACCCGGAAGACCGCGGTGCGCAGGGTGCCGGCGAGTTCCAGGGTGCCCTCGGAGGCGGAGCCGGCCGCGCCGTCGGAGCTGCCGTCGGCGCCGACGGGTGCGAGGGCGTTGGCGTCGACCGTCCAGCCGGGCCAGTCGGTGCGGTTGACCAGGGTGGGGGCGGAGGGTGAGCCGCCGGTGAGGGTCAGCCGGGCCGCGGTGCTGGTGGTGCCGGACTTCCCGGTGGCGAGCGCGACCAGTCCGCTGAGGTGCAGCCGGGGATTGCGGACCGGTCGGGAGAAGGCGAGCCGGAGCGTTCCGACGGTGCGCCAGGATCCGTCCGCCTGCGGGCGGTTCTCGGTGACGCTGAAGGTCTGCGCGGGGTTTCCGGGGTGCATTCCGTCCGTGTACGGCCCGGCCGCACGCCCCCCGCCGGGGCGGTCGGCCAGTTCGCCGGCCGCGGCGGCCACCTCGGTGCCCGGGGTGGCGGCGAATTCGAGTTGGACGGAGAGGCCGGAGGGCAGGACCGCCCGGCGTTCCCCCGACCAGGCGTCAGGGGACTGCTGGGCCACCGAGAGTGGGGCGTTCCAGCCGGTCAGCAGCCCGGCCACGAGGACGGTCAGGGCGGCGGCCGTGCGGGGAAACTGTCGGCCCATCCGGCTCTCCTTCACGGTCGGCTGCCGGGGTGCCGGGCAGTCTGGGCACAAGATCTGACAAAAAGGAATCACGATCCTGAGCCGGTCATACTGCGACACCTGCGCTTATGGCCGGGTCCCACCCGTTTGGCGGCCATCCGAGCGGCAGGACGGGATATACCCGAAACAGATGCATTTCATCCATTAGGCCCGCAATCCAGAACGGACGCGGCACCCGGCGCCCTCGTCCGGGCCCGGAAACGGGAGAAGCCCCCGGCCGGTAGCCGGGGGCTTCTCGCTGGTGCGCTCAGCAGGATTCGAACCTGCAACCTCTTGATCCGTAGTCAAGTGCTCTATCCGTTGAGCTATGAGCGCAAGGAACGGGCGAACCCGATCTTGCGGAGATTGGTGCGCTCAGCAGGATTCGAACCTGCAACCTCTTGATCCGTAGTCAAGTGCTCTATCCGTTGAGCTATGAGCGCTCGCCCTGATGAACAGTGCCAGCGGGGCGTTGCGGGGACAACATTACATGACCTGCGACGCGGGACGAAATCGATTGCTCCCTGCCCCCGGGCCGACCCCCTGGAGGCCGCTCGGACCCCCGGCGGCCCCGGCCTGCGGAGCAGGTCGGCGGGGCGGGTCCGGAACCGCCCCGGAGATGCCGAAAGCCCCGCCGACAAGATCGTCGACGGGGCTTTCCGGCTGCGGAGGCTGAGGGATTTGAACCCTCGATCAGGAATAACCCCGAAACCGCATTAGCAGTGCGGCGCCATAGACCGGACTAGGCGAAGCCTCCTCCACAGGGACCACGTCCGCGTGAGCGGACCCGTTCCGTGTGCCTGAGATGATGCCACAACCGTGGGGTTCGGCACCAACCACCGCCCACGTTACTAGGCGGGTCGACCCCGCCGCAAAGAAGAATGAGATACTGCCGTCTCCGGAGGAGCTGCCCTGAGCCGAGGAGACCTGTCGACGTGAGCAGCAGGCCGATCCGAGGCGCTGCTCGCCTCGCCGCCATACTCGACGCCCTGCCCGACGCGTTGTTGCTGGTGAACAGCAACGGCACCGTCGTGGACGCCAACAGCGCGGCAGTCCACGCGCTCCAGACGCCCGGCACCTCGCTGGTCGGCATGGGCGTGCTGGACCTCCTGCCCGAGTTCGACCCCAGTCGGATCCCCGGCTCGATGCGCCCGGCCGCCCGCGACGGCGACGAGCCCGACCGCCCGGTCCGGATGACCGCCCGGCGCACCGACGGCACCAGCTTCCCGGTCGAGGTCTCCGGCAACGACTTCCCCGACGACGGCACCGGCGAGGGCCGCGGCTACGGGCTCACCTCGTACGACCCGTACCGCGAGCGGTCCCGCCCGTCCTCCGCGAGCGACCTGCTCCTGCTGCTGGTCCGCGACCTCTCCAGCCGGCTCGGCGTCGAGGCCGAGCTGCGCCGCCAGCACAAGCAGACCGAGATGATCCTGCGCGCCGCCGCCGAGGGCGTGCTCGGCGTCGACCTCGAAGGCCGCTGCGTGCTGGTCAACCCGGCCGCCGCGCACATCCTGGAGTACCGGGCGAGCGAGCTGGGCGGGCGCGAACTGCACCCGCTGATCCAGCACTCCCGGGCCGACGGCACCCCGCTGGCGCTGGAGGAGTCCGCGCTGCTGGACACCCTGACCTCCGGGCGCAAGCACCGGGTGCGCGGCACCGTGCTGTGGCGCAAGGACGGCCGCCCGGTCACCGTCGACCTCACCACCGCGCCGGTGCGGGACGGCGACCAGCTGGTCGGCGCGGTGATGACCTTCACCGACCGCAGCCGCGAACTCGCCCTGGTCGCCCGCAACGAACACCTCACCGCCGTCCTGGAGAGCGAACTCGGCGGCGCGCTGTCCGCGCTGAACGAGCGGCTGGACGCGCTCGCCGCCGACCCGGCCGGGCAGCTGTGGCCGGAGGCCAACTGGACGCTGCGCCGGCTCGCCGACGAGTGCCGCCGGTTCAGCCGGCTGATCGACGGCGTGCTCGCGCACCAGCGCTCCGAGGCCGGCGAGACCGGCGAGACCGCCCCGGCGGACGGCCCGGACGCGAAGGACGGCAAGGACAACAAGGACGGCAAGGACCGCCGCAAGCCGACCGAGCGGCGGGTGCCCGTCGCCCTGGACAAGGTGGTCCGCCGGGCCGTCGAGGCGGCCGGCGAGCTGGTCGGCCCGGGCCGGGTGCGGTTCTCGGTGCACGCCGCCGCCGTCGAGGTGATCGCCGACGAACGCCGGCTCGCCCAGGCGCTGGCCCACCTGGTCGCCGACGTCAGCGGCATCGGCCTCGCCCTGGACGCCCCGACCGCCCCCTCCCCCGGCCTGGCCGCCCCCGGCGCACCCACCGCGCTGCCCTCCGGCGGCGAGCCGCCGACCGTCGTCCTGGCCGCCGCCCAGCGCGGCGAGGTCGCCCGGGTCGAGATCCGCGGGCCCGGCCTCGGCGGCAGCCCCGTCCACCTGCCGATAGCCCGCGCGGTGGTCGAGCGCCACGGTGGCGTGCTCCAGCCGCACGAGCTGCCCGGCAAGGCCGGCACCACGTACGTCGTCGAGCTGCCGTTGGACCCGGCCGCCGCGAAGGCCGCCGCCGAGCGCGCGGCCGCCGAGGGCCGCTCCGACCGGCCCAAGGAGGGCGACAGCGCCGTCCTGCCCGACCTGCCGGGCATCCCGCAGCTGCCCAGCACCGGCGAGGACGCCGAGCCGGTCGCCGACGGCGGCGAGCAGCCCGAGCGCGAGACCCCGGCCGCGGCGGCGGAGCAGCCCGCCGAGGAACCCGCCGCCGAGCGGCGCGGCCGCCGTGGCCGCCCCGCCGCCGAGGAACCCGCGCCCCCGGTCCGGACCGCCCCCGACGCCCCCGCCGACCAGTGGCCGAACGCCCCCGCCCGGATCGAGCGGGCCGTCCCCGAACAGTGGAACGGCACCGGCAACGACCCCGCGTACGGCCGCCAGGGCCTGGCCGGTCCGGACGGCGCGCAGCGCGACCCCTGGGGCAAGGACGACGGCCGCTCCGGCCCGGCCTACGCCGTCCCCGTCGAGGGCGAGCGCCCGCAGCAGCACCGGACCGGCGGGCGTGAACCGCTCGCGCTCGGCCCCGGCACCGGTGCCGCCCCCGCCGACGGCACCCCGGCGGGCGGCACGCCCACCGCGGAAGGCGCCCCGGCCGCCGACGGCGCCGAGACCAAGCCCCGTCGGCGCCGCGCCCTGCCCCCCACCGAGGACTCCTCCGGCGGCTTCGCCCTCCCCGGCGCCCCCGACACCCCGGTGTACCCCGGCCTGGAGCACGCCCTGCCGGCCGGCCCGGCACCCGCGCAGCCCGAGCCCGCCGCCGCGCCGACCGGCCGCCGTCGCCGGCTGGCCGTGCCGCCCGGCCCCGGCCAGGAGGCCCCGGCCACGCCGTCCGACCAGACCCCGCAGGAGGACCGGCCCGCGCCCGGCGGCCCCGCCGCGCTGCCGCCCGCCCGCCCGGCGCTGCCCGCCGCCGAGGACCCGTCCGGCCCCCGCCCGGTCGGCACCGGCCTCGCCGAGCTCGCGCCGCCGCGCCCGCTGGGCGGTTCGCCGACGTCCGCCGCCGGACCGCAGCCGCCCGTCCCGGCCGAGGCCAGGACCGCCCCGCGCCCGATGGCCGAGCTGCCCGCCGCCGCCGGCGACCGGACCGACGAGCAGCCGCCGACCATGGCCAGCCCGAACGGCTCGAACGGCTCGAACGGGGAGGGCGGCAGCGCCCGTCGGCTGCTGGTCTGGCCCGAGCCCGATCCGGCCACCCGGCAGGCGCTCCAGGAACGCGGCTACCGCCCGGTGATCGTCCGCTCCCGCGAGGAGGTGGACGCCCAGGTCGCCGGCTTCCCCGCGGCGCTCTTCGTCGACCCGCTGACCAGCCCGATCACCCGCACCGCGCTGCAGTCGCTGCGCACCGCCGCGCTCAACAGCCGCGTCCCCGTGCTGGTCACCGCCGGTCTCGGCCAGGCCACCCGGGACGCCGCGTACGGCGCCGACCCGGCCGTGCTGCTGCGCGCCCTCGCGCCGCGCGACGGCGAGCACCACGCCCCGCGCGTCCTGCTGGTCGAGGGCGACCCGGACATCGCCGCCGCCATGATCAGCAGCCTGGAGCGGCGCGGCATGCACGTCGAGCACGCGGTGGACGAGAACGACGCCGTCGCCCGGGCCAGCAGCGTGCAGCCCAACCTGGTGGTGATGGACCTGCTCCAGATCCGCCGCCGCCGGGTCGGCCTGCTGGACTGGCTGCGCGCCAACGACCGGCTGCACCGCACCCCGCTGGTGGTCTACACCTCGGTGGACCTCGACCCGCGCGAACTGCCCCGGCTGCGCACCGGCGAGACGGTGCTGTTCCTCGCCGAGCGCTCGACCAGCGCCGACGTCCAGTCCCGGATCGTCGACCTGCTCGGGCGGATCGGCGCGATGGGCGAGGCGGGCGTCGCCGCGGCGGGCTGACCGCGCCCTGACGCCGAAGGTCCGGCGAGATCCGCCAGGCACGCGCCTAGGGCCGGCGAGATCCACCCGGCACGCGCCGAGGGCCGGCCACCCCGCTGGAACGGGGGTGGCCGGCCCTCGGCGGTCGGGCGGGCGGCTACTCCTTGCCGAGCACCGTCACGTCCAGTTCGTCCGCCGCGTAGCTGGCGCGGATCACCTTCTTGTCGAACTTGCCGACCGAGGTCTTCGGCACCGACTCGACGATCGACCAGCGCTCCGGCAGCTGCCAGGAGGCGATCCGCCCGGCCAGGAAGGCCCGCAGCTCGCTCAGCCCGGCCGTGGCACCCGGGCGCAGCACGACCGTGGCCAGCGGGCGCTCGCCCCACTTCTCGTCCGGGACGGCGACCACGGCGGCCTCGGCCACCTCGGGGTGGGCCATCAACTGGTTCTCCAGTTCGACCGAGGAGATCCACTCGCCGCCGGACTTGATCACGTCCTTGGCCCGGTCGGTGAGGGTCAGGTAGCCGTCGGCGGTGATGGTGCCGACGTCGCCGGTGCGCAGCCAGCCGTCCTCGGAGAACTTGTCGTCCGGCCGGACCGGGTCCTGCCCGGCACCGCCGTAGTAGGCCCCGGCGATCCACGGGCCGCGCACCTCCAGCTCGCCCGCCGCGACGCCGTCGTGCGGCATCCGCTCACCGGACGGGCCGACCAGCCGGGCCTCGACGGAGGCCGGGAAGATGCCCTGGGTGACGCGGTAGGGCCACTCCTCCTCCGGGGTGAGGCCGCCGGGCGGCTGGGCGAAGGAGCCGAGCGGCGAGGTCTCGGTCATGCCCCAGGCGTGCAGCACGCGGATGCCGTGGCGCTCCTCGAAGCCCTTCATCAGCGAGGGCGGGCAGGCGCTGCCGCCGATGACCACCATGCGCAGGCTGGAGGTGTCGTAGTCGCCCGCGTCGAGCTCGTCCAGCAGGCCGCTCCAGATGGTCGGGACGGCGGCGCCGACGGTGGGCCGGACGGCGGCGATCATCTCGGCCATCGGCTTGGGCTGGAGGAAACGATCCGGCATGAGCAGGTTGGCGCCGGACATGAAGGCGGCGTGCGGGATGCCCCAGGCGTTCACGTGGAACATCGGGACCACCGGCAGCGCGGTGTCGCGCGGGGTGAAGGCGAAGTTGTCGCCGGTGTTGACCTGGAGGCAGTGCAGGTACACCGAGCGGTGGCTGTAGAGCACGCCCTTCGGGTCCCCGGTGGTGCCGGAGGTGTAGCAGAGCACGGCGGCCTCGCGCTCGTCGAGGTCGCTGCGCCACGGGTAGGCGGTGGGCCGGCCGGCGATCAGCTCCTCGTAGTCGTGCACGGTGCCCGGGAAGCCGGCCAGCAGCGAGCGGTCGGCGGGGCCGTTCACCACGATGTGCCGGAGCGTCGGGGCGAGGTCCGGCAGGACGGCGGCGAGCAGCGGGAGCACGCTGCCGTCCACGATCACCGCGTGGTCGGCGGCGTGGTTGACGATGAACGACAGCTGGTGGGCGGGCAGCCGCAGGTTGAGCGTGTGCAGCACGGACCCCATGGCGGGGACGGCGAGGTACGCCTCCAGGTGGACCGAGTTGTTCCACATCAGGGTCGCGACCCGGTCGTCCCCGGTCACCCCCAGTTCGTCGCGGAGCGCGTGGGCGAGCTGCGCGGCCCGCGCCCCCACCTCGGCGTACGTCCGCACGACCGGCCCGGTGCCGTCCCAGGTGGTGACGGTGGACCGGCCGTGGATGGTGGACCCGTGCTCCAGAATCCGGGCGACGGTGAGCGGGACGTCCTGCATCGTGCTGAACACGGGTCCTCCTTGACCTGGCGGCACTGGCGGCTGCGCCTGCGGCACCTACCGGGCGGTAATGCGCGCGGACGTGCCCGATTGTGCCGCCCCGCCCCACCCGCTGTCAGTATCCCGGCCCCGTTGCCCGGATCACGGATCGGCGACGCGTCAGCCGGCGGTCGGGCCGTCGACGTGGTTGCGGTCGATCGTGAGGGCGGCGCCGCCGTAGGTCTCCTCGACGTTGCCGCGGTACTGGTGGACGCGCTGGTGGTCGCCCCAGAGGCCGGAGCCGAGGGCGCCGGAATCGGCGGTGTCGGCCCGGTCGTCCCAGCGGGCGTACCAGAGGGCGTCGGGCAGCGGGAAGCTGCCGGCCCGGGCGGCGGCGGCCAGGTCGGCGATGCCGGAGTCGAGGCTGGAGTAGAAGCCGGAGCGGTAGCCGGCGGCGTGCAGGGCCTGGGTCCAGCCGACGGCGAAGTCGACCACGGCCTGGCCGCAGGCGGGGTCGTGCATCGGGTAGGCCTCGATGTCGAGGTAGACCGGGCCGCCCTTGCCGAATCCGAGCGAGCCCATCGCGTGGACGGCTTCGGTGGCCTCGTCCCGGCCCTGCTCGACCGCGTGGGCGGGGTCGATCCGGCGCGGCTTGCGGGCGAGTTCGCTGCACGGCGCCTGGAGCCCGACGTGGGCCGGCAGGAAGCGCCAGCCCAGTGCGCGGGCCTGGCGCACCCACTCGGCGGTGAGCCGGGGCTGGCCGCAGCCGCGCTGGGCGCCGCTGACGTAGATGCCGAGCGCGCCGTACGGGGAGACCCCGTGCCAGGCCCGCAGGGTGTCGAGGGGCGGCGCGGTGCAGGCGTCGAAGGCGGGGCCGGTGAAGTCGTCGTGGATCCTGGGCGGGCCGAACCGGTCGGGCAGGGTGAGGGCCCGGATGCGGGGAAGGGCGGCGGCCCCGGCGCTCACGCCCGTCCCGTCGGTGGCCAGCAGGAGCACGAGGGAGGCGGCGAGCAGGGCCGCGGGGCGGAGATAGCGCACCCGCCCTTGCTACTGACGGACCATCGGACGAATGCGGCAACCACGCCGGGCGCACCGGGCGAGCCCACCCTTTCGGCCGCACCCGTCCACATCCGTCCCGATAGTTGTAACGAGCTTGCCCGTTCATCACTCCTTACGGCAAACTCGCCCATATGCCCAGCTCCCATCCCAGCGAAACCACCGCCCCGATGCCGGCTGCCGCCGTCGCCGAGGCGCTTGCCATGCCGCCCGCCCCCCAGGGCGAGCCCGCCGGCGAGCGGGGCAGCTGGCGACGAGGCGGGACACCCGGCTCCACGGCACCGCCCGACGCGCCCCCCGGCCGGCCCACCGGCCGACTCCCGAAGGTCCTGCGGCGCCCGGAGAGGATCCCGGCGCCGCTTCTCTGTCTGACCGCGATGTTCCTGGTGCAGACCGGGATCGCCCTGTCCAAGCCGCTGTTCGGCCCGCTCGGGGTCAGCGGCACCACCTTCCTGCGGCTGGGCTTCGCGGCGGTCATCCTGCTCGCCGTCACCCGGCCCCGGCTGCGCGACAAGCGCCCGCGCGACCTCGCCGCGGCGGCCCTGCTGGGCGTGGCCTCGGCCGGGATGACCTTCCTGTTCGCCGGGGCGATCGACCGGCTGCCGATGGGCACCGCCGCGACCATCGAGTTCCTCGGCCCGCTCGCGGTCGCCCTGGTCTTCGCCCGGCGCGCCAGCCACCTGCTCTGGGCGCTGCTCGCCGCCGGCGGCGTCGTCCTGCTGACCCTGCTCGGCGAGGGCGGCGACGGGGGCGGGCTCGACCCGGTCGGCCTGCTCTACGCCTTCGGGGCCGCCGCCTGCTACGCCGCGTACATCCTGTTCACCGACAAGGTCGGCGCCGCCTTCCAGGGCTTCCAGGGCCTGGCGGTGTCGATGACGGTCGGCGCGCTCGCCCTGGCGCCGTTCGGGCTCGGCCAGGCCTGGGACGGGCTGACCGCGCCCGGCGCCTCGCCGCTGGGACTGCTGGCCGCGGTGGCCGGGGTGTCGCTGCTGCTGCCGGTGATCCCGTACGCGCTGGAGATGACCGCGCTGCGGCGGATGCCGCAGCGGGTGTTCAGCGTGCTGGTCAGCCTGGAGCCGGCGGTCAGCGCGCTGGTCGGCCTGGTGGTGCTCGGCCAGCTGCTGGGCGTGCCGCAGCTGGCCGGGATCGGCTGTGTGGTGGCGGCCAGCGTGGGAGCCACGCTGACCGGGCGGCGGTAGGGCCGCACGGCGGCGGGGCCCGGCCAGGCCGGGCCGGGCCCTTGGGCCGTCAGACCGTTACGGCCACAGCAGGGTGCGCGACCACTCCGGGGTCCGGACCGGGCCGGTGCGGGTGTAGCGCAGCCGGACGTGCCGGCGCTGCGCGTCGCCCTGCCAGTACTCCACCTCGTGCGCCCACAGGGTGTAGACCGCGTGCCCGGCCGCGACCGCGTCCGGAGTGGCCTCCAGCCGGCGGCGGGCGACGGCGACGGCCTCGTCGTACTCGGCGAGCGAGGCCATCGGCTCGCTCTGCCGCCCGACCAGCGCGCCGACCCGGGCATCCGGGGAACGGGTGGCGAACTCGGCGGCGGCGACCAGGTCGGCGGCCCGCTCGACGGTGCCGCGAACCCGCACCTGGCGGCCCAGCTGGGGCCAGTAGACGGTCAGCGCGGCGGCCGGGTGGTCGGCCAGCTGGCGGCCCTTGGGGCTGTCGGCGGCGGCGGAGAAGACCCAGCCGGTGCCGGACGCGTCGACGTCGCGCAGCACCAGCACCCGGGCGTCCGGCAGGCCGTCCGCGTCGACCGTGGAGAGGGTGACCACCTGCGGGTCCGGCACGCCGGCGGCCAGCGCGGTGGCGAGCCAGTCCACGAACAGCGGGCCGGGCTCGGCGGGCGCGGCCTCGGCGTCGAAGGTCGGCAGCGGGCGGGCCATCGGCGGGCGGCCGAGCAGCAGCTCGGGCACGGACTTCGGCTCGGGCCGGTGCTCGGCCGGCTCCCGGCGGGCGTCCGGCCCGGGTCGCGGATCCGGCTCCGGTGCAGGCCAGGCCTCGCCCGGGCCGGTCAGGCCCTCCTCCTCCGCCGCCATCGCGCGCCCTCTCTTCCGGTTGCCGCGGTCGCCGCCCCGGCCGGGCCGTGGTTCCCGGGCCCGGGCACGTGGTGCGCTGTCGGAGCGCAACCGTACCGCCGAGCACCGACGGCTCCGGGCGCGGGCCCTCGCTGGACGCGTTCGGGGCGTCCGGGCGGGCCTCGGCGGGCGGTCCCGAGCGGAGTCGGCGGTGCCGGGCAGCCGGCGATGTCGGCGGTGCCGGACAGCTGGCGGTGCCGGACAGCTGGCGGTGCCGGGCAGCCGGCGACGAGCGGGCCCGTGCGGTTCGCGCCCGGCTCCGGACGCACTCGTGGGCGGTGCCGATGGCGGCACCGCCCACGAGGCCGGCTTCACGGCGACCCTTTCCGCTGGCCGGTCATGCGCTGTTCTGATCCGCGCCCGGGCGGGAATTCCGCCCGGAGACTGGTTCGAGCCCCTCCGCGAGCGCTCAGCTCACCCGCGGCCGCCCACCTCCGGCGCCCCCGCCGTCGGTGGTGCCCGATCGGATCAGTGGAAGATCGGGGCGAACACGACGTTGATGTTCTTGTTGGACTGCCCGGCCAGGATGGTGCCCGCGTTGTCCTTCACCGCGAGGGTGTTGTTCTGGTTCGAGGCGCCGGCGCCGGTGGCGGTCTGCTGGGTGGAGATGTAGTTGCCGTCGACCCCGCCGAAGACGTTGCCCGTGCCGACGTTGGACACCACGCCGGCGTTGGAACCGGCGGCGGCGCCCGCACCGTTGTCGGCGGCCGCAGCGCCGGCCCCGGCCAGCAGCAGGCCGGCCGCGAGCGGGGCGGCGAGCAGGAGTCCGGCCACCCGGCGGGTGTGGATGCGAGCCATGAGAGCCTCCAAGAAGCTGTAAATCGTGCAATTGTCGAGCAAGGGGTGCGGGAGTTCGCCGGCCAGACGAACACCTGCTGGCTGCGACGCCGAGAGACAGACTTCCGCAACAAATCGACAAAGCACTAGTCGGCGGGGCAGTTTTCGCCCGTTAGCGTGATATCCACCCGGGCTGCGCATAACGGACCGAAAATCGGACAGTGCGCCGACACACCTCTCTGAGCTGGCACTTTGCCCGAACGGCGACCTCTCGGAGGACCCTCCAGGTAGGGCGCTTCGCCATCACGCGAACCACCAGGCGCACCACCCCGGCGCAGGAAAATCAGGAAACGCGCCCCCAAAAAGTTCGACTACCCTCCCATGTCGACTTTTCCGGCCATTCTCAGGCCATCGGAAAGTCGTACTGGAATAGGGGGAAATACCATCAGACCATCTTGCCCGGGTTCATGATTCCCAACGGATCGAAGACCGCCTTCAGCTGTCGCTGGAGGTCCAGCGCGACCGGCCCCAGCTCGCGTGCCAGCCAGTCCCGCTTGAGCAGCCCCACCCCGTGCTCCCCGGTGATCGTGCCGCCCAGCTCCAGCCCCAGCGCCATGATCTCGTCGAAGGAGCGCTGCGCCCGCGCAGCCTGCTCCTCGTCCGAGCCGTCGAAGATCACGATCGGGTGGGTGTTGCCGTCCCCGGCGTGGCTGACCACCCCGATGGTCAGCGCGTGTCGCTCGGCGATCGCCGCCACACCGTTCAGCATCTCGGCCAGCCGGGAGCGCGGCACCGCCACGTCGTCGATCATCGTGGTGCCCAACCGGTCCAGCGCGGGCAGCGCCAGTCGCCGGGCCTCCAGCAGCAGCTGCGACTCCGCCTCGTCCTCGGCCGGCACCACCTCGGTCGCCCCGGCCTCCCGGCAGAGCTCCGCCACCCGCGCCAGCCCGGCCTCCCGGTCCGGCCCGTCGAAGGCCACCAGCAGCAGCGCCCGGGTCGTCTCCGGCAGCCCCATCCGCCCCAGGTCGTTGACCGCCCGCACGCTGACCGCATCCATCAGCTCCATCAGCGACGGGGTCAGGCCGCGCGCCATCACCTCGCAGACGGCCGCGCCCGCCGCGTCCGCGCTCGGGAACTCCGCCGCCAGCGCCAGCTGCGGCGCCGGCGCGGGCCGCAGCGCGAGCACCGCCCGGACCACCACGCCCAGCGTGCCCTCCGAGCCGACCAGCAGCCGGGTCAGGTCGTACCCGGCCACGCCCTTGGCCGTCCGGCGCCCGGTGGACAGCAGCCGCCCGTCCGCCAGCACCACGTCCAGGCCGAGCACGTACTCGCTGGTGACGCCGTACTTCACGCAGCAGAGCCCGCCCGCGCCGGTGCCGATGTTGCCGCCGATCGTGCAGGACTCCCAGCTGGACGGGTCCGGCGGGTACGAAAGCCCCAACTCCTCTGCTGCTCGGGACAGTTCGGCGTTCACCACGCCGGGTTCGACCACCGCGATCCGGTTCACCGGGTCGAGCTCCAGGATCCGGTTCAACTTCACCATCGACAGCACGATGCAGCCGTCCACGGCGTTCGCCGCCCCCGACAGCCCGGTCCGCGCCCCCTGCGGCACCACCGGCACCCGCAGCGCGGTGGCGGTGCGCAGCACGTGCTGCACCTGCTCGACCGTCTCCGGGAACACCACCACGGCGGGCGCACCGGCGGCGCAGAAGCCGGCCATGTCATAGCGGTAGGCGGCGGTCACGTCCGGATCCACCACCACCGCCCCGGCCGGAAGGCCCTGCGCCAGTCGGTCCGTCAGGTCACCCATCGCCGCCTCCACTCGCCGCCCGCCGCCTCCACCGCACTCTGCCCGCCCGCCGGAGGCCCGGCAAGTGGGCCCCGGCGGGATCTGCGGGGCGTGGACCTCGGCCGGGCAGGGCCTACCGGCGGACCACCGGCTCCTGGAACTCCGTGACCCACCGCGCCGGGTCGTCCGGGCACTCCAGGTAGAGCTCCCGGGCGTAGCCGGCCGAGCGGTAGCCGTTCGCGTCGATGAAGCGGGCCAGCTCCTGGAAGCTCCCCATCGCCTCGTCCATCGAGCCGCGGTGCACAACCGTCGCCGCCTCCTCGATCGGCGGCAGGTCGAGCACCGCGAAGCCGTACCAGCCCGGCTCCACCGCCGGCCCGACCGGGACGGCCACCCGGATCAGCACCGTGCCCTCGCCCTCCGGCACGTCCTCGTACCGGGCGACGGACGGGCCCGCCTCGGCGATCCCGGCCTCGGCCAGCCGCCGGCACAGCTCCGCGAACAGCGGGCCGATCACCGGTCCGATGTCCTCCGGCTCGTAACTCGCGGCCACCGCGGTCAGTTCGGCCACCCGGACGGACGGCACCCGCTTCAGCACGACGTCGTGTGCGGACATGGTCCCCTCGCTCTCGATCGTCCGGAGCCTCGCCTCCACCCTGGTCAGCCGCTGCTCGTCCGCGGCGATCGCCTCGGCGAGTTGGGCCCGGCGCAGCCGCAGCATCCCGCGCAGTTCGGCCGCGTCCACCTGCTCGTCCAGGACGGCCCGCACCTGCTGCAGCGTGAAGCCGAGCTCCTTGAGCGCGATCACCCGGTTGAGCCGGGCGAGTTGGGACGCCTCGTAGGACCGGTACCCGCTGACCGGGTCCACCCTGGCGGGCCGCAGCAGCCCGATCGCGTCGTAGTGGCGCAGCATCCGCACCGACACCCGGCCGTGGCTGGCGAAGTCTCCGATGTTCAACATGGTGCCCCCACTCCACCCCCTGCCACCGTGTCAGGGTCAACCCCCGCCGGCCGCAAACGCGAAAGGCGGGTGCCGAGTGATCTCGGCACCCGCCCTGAGCAGGTGGTTCTCCAACCAGCGGAGAGCGTGGGATTCGAACCCACGGTACGGGGTCACCGCACGACAGTTTTCAAGACTGTTCCCTTAGGCCGCTCGGGCAGCTCTCCAGGCGGAGGTCAGCCTAACGGGTCCGGCGGGGTTCGGTGCACACCGTTTCGTGCGGGTGGGGGTCAGCTGTCGCCGTCCCGCTGGCCGAGGGTGACCTTGGTGTTGAACTGCTGGCCGTTGCGGGTGTACTCGACGTCGACGGTCTCGCCGGGCTTGTGCGTCCAGATCCGGCTGACCAGGGCGGGGCCGTTGTCGATCGGGACTCCGCCGAGCTTGGTGATGACGTCGCCCGGCTTGAGACCGGCCTTGTCGGCGGCGCCGCCGGGGGTGACGGCCGGCTGGCCCTGGATGTCGCGGGTCTGGATCTGCGCGCCGTCGCCCTTGTAGTCGTCGTTGCGCAGCACGTCGAGCTTGGCGTAGACCGGCTTGCCGGTCTTGATCAGGGTGTCGGCGACCCACTTGGCCTGGTTGATCGGGATGGCGAAGCCGAGGCCGATGCTGCCGGCCCGGCCGTTGGCGGAGGCGTTGGACTGGATCGCCGAGTTGATGCCGATCACCGAGCCGCTGGAGTCGAGCAGCGGGCCGCCGGAGTTGCCGGGGTTGATCGAGGCGTCGGTCTGCAGGGCGTTCATGTAGGAGGACTGGCCGCCGGTCTCGTCGCCGGAGGCGACCGGGCGGTCCTTGGCGCTGACGATGCCGCTGGTGACGGTGGACTCCAGGCCGTACGGCGCACCGATCGCGACGGTGGCGTCACCGACGTTGACCTTGTCGGAGTCGGCCAGCGGAAGCGGGGCCAGCTTGCTCTTCGGCGGGTTGTCGATCTTGATCACGGCGACGTCGTAGCCCTCGGCGTGGCCCAGCACGGACGCGTTGTAGGACGTGCCGTCGGCGAACTTGACGGTCAGTTTGCCGCCGTTGAGGGTCGGCGCGACCACGTGGTTGTTGGTGAGGATGTGGCCCTCGGTGTCGAAGACGAAGCCGGTGCCGGTGCCCGACTCGCCGTTGCCCTGCGCCTTGATGGTGACGACGCTGGGCAGCGCCTTCTGCGCGATGCCGGCGATCGAGCCGGGGGCGGGCTCGTTCTTCTGGGTGTTGCTGGCCTGGACGGTGGTGCTGCGGTGGTCGTCGGCGCTGTTGGTGCGGTCGTTGCGGTCCGCGACGGTCACGCCGAGCGCCCCGCCGGCCACGCCGGCGACCAGCGCGACGGCGGCGATCAGGGCGACCAGGCCGCCGCGCTTCTTGCGCGGGCCGCCGGGGCCGCCGGGGTAGTCGGCCGGGTAGCCGAGCGGTCCGGCCGGGCCGCCCGGGTAGCCCGCGCCGCCGCCGGCGTCGTGGGCGGCGCCCCAGCCGCCGAGCGGCTGGCCGGCGCCGAACGGGTGGTGGCCGGGCGCGGGGTGCGCGGCGGGCGCGCCGGGGGCGGCCGGGGTGCCGTACGGGTCGTGCGGGCCGGCGGCGGGGACGCCGTGGGCCGGGGTGGCGTACGGGTTGGCACCCGGCGGCAGGGCCGGGCTCTCGGCGACGGGTGCGACAGGTGCGACGGGTGCCGCCGGCGCGGCCGGGACCGGCGGGGCGGGCGGCAGGACCGGCGGCGGCGCGTCGATGTAGCCGGTGGCGGCGTCGACCGGGGCGGCCGGCGCGTCGGCGACCGGCGCGGCCGGGGCCTGCGGGGCCGTCTCCGGCGCGGGGACCTTGGTGAAGGCCACGGTGGGCTGGTACCCGCCCTCGGCCGGAACACCATCGGTCGGCGCGCCTTCGGTCGGCGCGGCCTCAGCCGGTGCGGCCTCGGCGGCCGGCGCGGCCGCGGGCTCGGGGACCCGGCCGAAGGCCAGTGTCGGCTGGTGCCCGCCCGAGGCGTGGCCGTCGGAAGCGGGAACAGCCGCCGCCTGGCCGCCCGAGGGCTGCTCCCCCTGCGGCCCGGTGGGCCCAACCTCGCGCTCGGTGCTCACGAACGACCTCCATAGCTGACAGAACCAAGGACCATAGTTTTTCGTACTGCCGATTCGATTGCCGTAAGGACCCCTCTGAATAACTCATAAGAATCCTTAGCCGCCGCCGACAGCCGGGCCGCCGACCAGGCTGTCCTGCGCCGACGACCGAGCCGGCGACCGAGCCGACGAGCAACTCGACGGCCGAACCGGCGACCAGGCCGACGACCGGAGGCTCCCCCACCTCCGCCGGACGTCCCGCGATGCGGGCCGCACACCCCGTGGCCTTGGCGTTCACCCCCGGGCCGGTTAGCCTGTCGCTCACAACTGACACGCGGGAGCTTGGACCGACCAGGCTGAGAGTGCGCTGGTCGACCGTACGCCACGGGATCGTGGGCGGACCGTCGAGGGGGCGCAGACCGCCGGAACCTGTCCGGGTAATGCCGGCGTAGGGAGTATCGGCCATGTCGCCTGCTTCGCCATCCTCTTCTTCGGGCGCGCCCGCGTCCAAGGGTTTCCCCGAACCGTCCCCGACCGCTCACGACGGTGACAGCGGTGACAGCGGTCTCCCGGGCCCCACCGACACGGCGACCGCCGTGCTGGACCGCCCGGAGCGTGCCGAGGCGCCGCTCGTACTGGACACCGAGCCGCCGCGCACGCTGCGCTTCCGGGACCACTTCGCGCTCTGGATGAACCTGGGCGTCAGCCTGATCGGCTTCTCCACCGCCGCGACCGTGCTCGGAGCCAAGGGCAGCGAGCTGTCGCTGGCCGCCGCGGTGACCGCGATCGTGGCCGGCACCGTGGTCGGCACCGCGATGCTCGGCGTGGCCGCGCTGATCGGGGCCCGTACCGGTGCGCCCGCGATGGCGAACCTGCGCGGGCTGTTCGGCACCCGGCTGTCGTACGTCCCGACGGTGCTGAACATCGTCCAGTGCGTCGGCTGGGGCGTGTTCGAGCTGCTGACGATCGCGGCGGGCGCGCAGACCGTCGCCCACACCGACGGCTACCGCTGGCTGTTCGTGCTCCTGGCGGGCGCGCTGACCACCGCGCTGACCATCTGGCCGCTGGGCTCGATCGCGGTGCTGCGCCGCTTCGTGGCCGGTGCGGTCGCCGTCGCGATGGTGTACTTCACCGTCCAGTTGGGCCGCCAGGGGGTGCCCGACCCGGGCGCCGGCAACTGGCACGGCTTCCTGGGCGCCACCGACGCGATGATCGCGGTGTCGATCTCCTTCGTCCCGTTGGCCGCCGACTACACCCGGCACTCGCGCACCGCGCGCTCGGCGTTCTGGGGCAGCTTCTCCGGCTACACGATCGCCCAGGTCTGGTGCTACGTGCTCGGCCTGATGGCCCTGCTGCAGTCCGACGGCGACCCGAACAGGATCTTCGACTCCTTCCTCGGCGTCTGGGCCGGCTGGCTGTTCCTGCTGGTGCTGGTGCTGCGCGAGACGGACCAGTCCTTCGCCAACGTGTACTCGACCGCGATGTCGGTGCAGAACCTGCTGCCGAAGGTGGACCGCCGGGTGCTGACCGGCGGGATCGGCCTGCTGATCACCGTGCTGGCGCTGCAGATCGACAAGTTCACCGACACCTACACCAACTTCCTCGGCCTGATCGGCTCGGTCTTCGTGCCGCTGCTGGCGGTGCTGGCGGTGGACTACTTCTTCGGCGCCGGCCGGTACGGCTGGAACCTCTCCGCCGACGCGCCCTCGCGCCGCCTGATGCTGCTGCCATGGGTGCTGGGCTTCGCGGTCTACCAGTTCATCGCGCCGACCGCGGTGGCCGGCTGGTGGACGGACTTCTGGACCTCCGCCCAGGACGCCCTGCACTTCACCCCGCAGGAGTGGACGTCGGCCTCGCTGTTCGCCTTCCTGGTGCCGGCCCTGGTCACCTGGGCGCTCACCCCGCTGACCCGCAGGGCGGCGCGGAGCTGACCGACCGGCACCGAAGACGGCCCCGCGGATTGGGGCCGTCTTCGCCTGCGCGTCACTTCCGCCGCCTATCGTGGGGCCCGTGACCAGCACAGACCCGTCCTCGACGGCGGCGCGCACCACGCCGCCCGTCCAGGTGATCGCCCACCGCGGTTCCTCGCACGCCCTGCCCGAGCACACCCTGGCGGCGTACCGGCGCGCGCTCGACGAGGGCGCGGACGCGGTCGAGTGCGACGTCCGGCTGACCGCCGACGGCGAGCTGGTCTGCGTGCACGACCGCCGGATCGGCCGGGTCTCCAACGGCCAGGGCACCGTCTCGGCGATGACGCTGGCCGAGCTGGAGGCGTACGACTTCGGCGCCTGGAAGACCGGCCGCCCCAGCACCGACCCCGAGCTGCGCGGCGTGCTGCGGCTGGAGCGGCTGCTGGAGCTGGTGGTGGACTGCGGCCGCCCGGTGGACCTGGCGATCGAGACCAAGCACCCGGTGCGCTACCGCGGCCGGGTGGAGGCCGAGCTGCTGCGGACGCTCGAACGCTTCAAGATCGGCGCGAACCGGGAGGGCGAGCGCCCCTCGGCCCGGATCATGAGCTTCTCCTCGGTGGGGCTGGACCGGGTGGCGGCCTCGGCGCCGGAGTACCGGCGGGTGTTCCTGTTCGAACGGACCCTGCCGCTGCTCGGCCGGCTGCGCCCGGGCTCCCCGCTGCCGGGCGGGGCGCGGATCGCCGGGCCGGGCATCGACCTGGTGCGGGCCCGCCCGCAGCTGGTGACGCGGCTGCGCGAGCTGGGGCACGAGGTGCACGTGTGGACCGTGGACGAACCGGCCGACGTGGAACTGTGCCTGGAGCTCGGGGTGTCCGCGATCATCACCAACCGGCCCGCCGAGGTCCTGGCGCAGCTCGGGCGGTGATCCGCCGTCGGGCGGCGGGCCGCCCGCAAATCCACCCGCAAAGCCCGGACACAACCTGATCGTTCTGGTCGGCAGTCAAACCTTCCGGGCCCGTTATTGCCGGAATTCATGCACCGGGGCGACGCAGGGTGAGCACGGAATGACCTCAGGTCCACCCTCGGTCGCAATCGCTTGAAATGTCCTCGCGGGATCGTCCGGCGGTCGTTTCCGACGCATTACCAAGGGGCATCTCTCCCTCGGCATACGCTGAAGGAGGTCCGGGGGTGGCGTTGATGGTGGCGCGTGAAGTGCCGACTTCATCGACCATGGCAGTGCCGCACGGCCCGGCGAGTGTCGGGGTCGCACGGCGCCGACTGCGTCGAGATCTCGGCGACCGGCAGATACCGGAGCCGGTCATTGATGATGCCGTATTGATCCTTTCCGAACTGCTGAGCAACGCCTGTCGGTACGCCCGTCCGCTCGGCCCGCTGCGGGCCCTGGGGCGCGGCGCGCGGGCCGAGGTGGTGGACCAGCTGCTGGTCGGTGTCCCCTCCGGAACGCACCCCGCACCGGGCGGCCGGGAGCGCGAGGAGCACGGGAGCGGAACGGACGGCGGCGTGCTGGTCCGCTGGCAGCTGCACGCCGACGGCGTGCTCACCCTGGAGGTCACCGACGGCGGCGCGACCACCCGGCCGCTGCCCGCCGGCCCCTCGCTGACCTCGCGCGGCGGTCGCGGCCTGAACATCGTCGGCCAGCTGGCCAGCGACTGGGGCGTGCGCGACGCGCCCGGCGAGGTGACGGTCTGGGCGGCGCTGCCCGCCCGGGCCCGGCACGCCCGGCGCACCGGTGGTGACGCCCGCAGCGCCTGAACCGACGCGCGCCCCCCACCCGTCCGCCCGGCGCGTGCCCGCGCGCCGGGGGAACGTCAGTAGGCTGCCCGGAGCAAAGGACCACCGTTCCCGGGAGAGCCGCACCATGGGCAAGAAGGCCGCCAAGAAGGCGCCGCAGCGTCAGTCCACCACCGCCGTCACGGGCGAGGTCCCCGTGGTGGGGGCCCGCGAGAACTGCCCCTGCGGTTCGGGCCGCCGGTACAAGGCCTGTCACGGCCGGGAGGCCTCGCACGCGGTGCAGGAGCTGGTGCACCGCCCGTTCGAGGGCCTGGCGGGCGAGGCCGACTGGGTCGCGCTGCGCGAGCTGGTGCCCGCCGCCACGGTGCCGCTGACGCTGGCCGCCGGGGTGGCCGAGGGCGCCACCGGCGACGTCCCGTCGGTGACCCTGGCCACCGTGCTGCCGCTGGCCTGGCCGGCCCTGCGCCGCCAGGACGGCTCCATCCTGCTCGGCCTGCAGACCCAGTCCTCCTCCGGCGACCTCAGCCGCGACCTCGCGGACGCCCTGGAGCTGGCGCTGGCCACCGAGCCGGGCAACCCGGTGCCGTCCCGCCGGACCGAGGCGGGCGGACGCCGGCTCCAGGACCTGCTGGACGTCAACGCCGCGTTCACGCCCGCCGTGCACACCGGCTTCGAGTTCTGGCTGGAGGACGCCGAGACCGCGACCGGCGAGGTCGCCGCCTCCCTGGAGCGCGCCAACGCCTCGGCCATCCCGACCGAGAAGCTGGCGAGCGCCGACGCCGCCTACTGGTGCGGCACCCCCGACAAGAACCACCTGCGCTGGGTGATGACCGTGCCCGAGGAGCGGCTGCTGGACGCGCTGGCCCGGTTGAGCGCCGCCGACCAGTCCTCGCTCGGCCCGGACACCCGCCTGGTCGGCTCGTTCCGCGCGCACGGCCTGACCGTCCCGGTCTGGGACCTCCCGCTCGCCATGACCGCCGCCGACTGCGAGAAGCCGGCCGCCGAGTTCGCCGAGCGGCTGGCCTCGGTGCTCGCCGACGAGACCCCGTTGACCGCCGAGGAGCGGCGCGCCCGCGCGAACCTGGTGAACCGTCAGGTCACCTTGAACTAAAGCGCCCGGGATCCGGGTGATACGCGTCACATTGTCGCCATGAAGCCGCAATTTCCGGGCGGGCAGGGCCTCTTGGAAATTGGCGCGGGCGCGGATCCTTGTTACTGTCTAAAGAGTCCGGCCGCTGGTGCATCCCCCGTCGCCAGCGGCCGGATCTTTTGTTTTCCGCAGGGCCCCGACGAGCGGCCCGGGAACGGACCGGCGGATCAGTACGCCGAGCGACCGCTGTCCAACCGGACCGTCGCCTCCACCAACTCGCCCAGCAGCGGCCCGACCTGCGGCAGCCACACCCCGCCGTCGGCGTCCGGGCACGGGGCCAGCACCCAGCGCACCCGGCCGGCCGCCCCGCCGGGCGGCAGCGGCAGGAAGCCGTCCACCCCGTGGTAGCGCAACGAGCCTGGCACCCAAGGGAGTTGAGCGAGCATCTCGCCGAGCGCGTCCAGCGAGTACGGGGCCACCAGCAGCGCGTACCGGCCCGGCATCGCCAGCACCGGACCGAGCGGCAGCCGCAGCGCGCCCAGGTAGACCAGCGCCCGGGCGCCGGCCGCCGCCGGCAGGCTGACCGCCGAGACCACCGAACCGGTGGCGGCCAGCACCGGAGCGTCCGGGCTCTGCCGCTCCCACCACCAGCGCACCATCCGGGCGTCCGTGGTGGCGGCCAGCAGCGACGGGTCGTGCGGGTGCGCGCCCGGCACGACGCAGTCCTGGTCGCCGCAGGAGCACTGGCCGCCGCGCAGAACGGCCCCCGGCACCACGGGCCAGCGGTGGTCGACGGCGGCCGTCAGGGCCGCGGCGAGCCGGGCAGGGCGCTGACGTGCGACGTCGTCCTGGACGGGGTGGTGGGGAGTGGCGGGCGGACACGGATCTTTCGGGTTCTCACGCATGGCGCTCGTTCCTTTCCCTGACCGCTCGGTTCGCTCCGGCCCGTCGGCACCGCCGGGACTCGTCACGCGGACCCGCGGTGGCACGGCCCCGGCGGCGCGAAGGGGGGCGGGCGGCATGGCGGGCGGCGCGGCGACGACGTGGATCACGGTGTGGAGCACGACATGAGAAGGGCCGCGCACTGAAACAGCCCCTGGAACGAGAATCCCGTATGCGACCGGATGGACGCCGCCCGGGCGCGCTTGGTTCCACCGTACGAGTGAGAGACTTCCGGCCAGCCCGGGTCCCGGGCGGCGCGGGCATACGATCCGGACGGCCGCCGGGTCCGTCCCCTCCGTTCTGCCCGCTCCCGGTCCCCTCCATGCCTCCCGACCGGACCGGCGCGCGGCCAGGCCGTACGCGCCCCCCGACCGGGTCTCGCGGATGTGGAACAGGCCACCGCGTCGTCCTGGATCTGGACATGCCCCAAATGGCCTGTGTAGAAGTGGTGGCATTGCTGTCGATCAATGACGAGTAGTAGCGAATCGAGGCGAAACGCGCCCTTTGGCCGTCATCGCTCCACACCGGCCGTACCTGGGGGTTCCGCATGGCACGTAGCACGTCAGGAGTGGCGGCATGACCGAGTCCCACCCGTCGTCGTCGACACCCTCCGAGCCGGGCGAGCCCGGCAGCGCCGGCGGGCTGACCGTCCTCGACCCACCGGGCTTCCCCGGCCCCGCCGACGCGCAGGACGGCGCGGCGGACGTCCGCACGGCACCGGCCGCCGGGGTGCAGGACCGTTTGGCCGGACGACTGTCCGATTTCACCAGCCTGCACCGGCACACCGAACAGCTCGCCCGCGCCCGCGGCCTCGCCGCCACCCTGGACACCGTCCTCGCCTCCGGCGCCGCCCTGCTCGGCGCCCGCCGCGGCGTCCTGGTCACCCGGATGCCCGGCGGCAGGCCCGGCCAGCCCATCGGCCTCGGCCTCGACCGCGCCAGCCTCGGCGCGCTGGAGACCGTCCCGCCCGAGCAGAGCCTGCTCGCCAGGCTGCTGCGCGAACAGGACCGGCCCGAACGGCTGCACTCCCCCGACCTCGCCGAGGACCCGGCCACCGGCGCCCGGCTGCGCGAACTCGCCACCCAGCTCGGCCTCGGCGGCTGCTACGGCCTGCCGCTCGCCACCGAGGAGGACGGCCCGCTCGCCGCCGCCCTCTGGTTCTACGACGAACCCGCCGAACCCACCGAGCGCCAGCGCGAGCTCGCCCACCGCTACGCCGGGATCGCCGCCCCGCTGCTCGCCAAGCAGCTGGAGGCGGACAAGGTCCGGCGCACCACCGAGGCGCTGCGCCGCGGCCTGCTGCCCGACCGGCTCCCCCAGCCCGCCGGCCTGCGACTGGCCGCCCGGATCATCCCGGCCGGCCTGGACCGCTCCTGCGGCAGCGACTGGTACGACGCCATCCCGCTGCCGGACGGCACCGTCGGCCTCACCGTCGGCTCCGTCTCCGGCGACGGCCCCGGCGCGGGCCCCGGCTCCGCCCCCGGCGCGGCCGCCGCGATGGGCAGGATCCGGGCCGCGCTGCGCGCCTACGCCGTCCTGGAGGGCGAGGACCCGGTGTCCGTCCTCGGCGACCTGGAACTGCTGCTCAAGACCACCGAGCCGGCCCGCACCGCCACCGCCGTCTACGCCTGGGTGGAACCCGAGGAGCGCCGGATCACCCTGGCCGGCGCCGGCCACTGCCCGCCCGTCCTGGTCGGCCGGCACGGCGCCGAGTTCGTGGAGACCTCGCTCTCCGCCCCGCTCGGCATGCTGGCCTGCTGGGAGGCCCCCGGTGTCGAGCTCACCGCCGACCGCGGCGACACCCTGCTGCTCTACACCGAGGGGCTGGCCCGCCGCTGCGGCCCGACCCTGCACGCCGGCCAGGCCAACCTGCGCCGGGCCGCCGCCGACGCCCCGCGCGACGTGCGGATCGACCCGGACCGGCTCTGCGCCCACCTGCTGGCCGTCTGCCCCGACCCCGAGCCCGGACCGGCCACCGACGACCTGCTGCTGCTCGCGGCCCGCTTCGAATAGCCGCCCCGAACAGTCGTCCCGACCCCGAACGGGCGAGCGGCCGGGCGTCCGTACCATGGACGCACGGCCGCCCGCGCGTGTCGCGATCCGACACTCCCCCGAGGGGCGGCGGTACCACCCCAAGGAGGCGTTACACGTGACCGAGGACCGCACGCCCGCAGTGGCCGAGAACCCCGAAGCCGACGGCGGCGACGAGCCGCAGCAGTTCAAGGGCCGCAAGAACGGCCTGTACGGCGAGGTCTCCGACGAGCTGGCCGCCTCGATGAAGACCGGCTGGGCCGACACCGACCTGCACGGCCTCGTCCCGGTCGCCCAGGCCCCGTACGCGGCCGAGCGCCGCGCCCGGCTCTCCGCCGCCTACCCCGGCGAGCGGCTGGTCGTCCCGGCCGGCAACCTGCGGGTGCGCTCCAACGACACCGACTACAGCTTCCGCGCCTCCAGCGAGTACGTGCACCTCACCGGCGACCAGACCGAGGACGCCGTGCTCGTCGCCGAGCCCACCGGCGACGCCGGCCACGAGTTCGCCCTCTACCTGCTGCCCCGCTCCGACCGCGAGAACGGCGAGTTCTGGCTGGACGGCTACGGCGAGCTGTGGGTCGGCCGCCGCAACAGCCTGGGCGAGCAGGAGCAGCTGCTCGGCCTGCCGGCGCGCGACGTGCGCAAGGCCGCCGAGGAACTGGCCGGGCGCACCAAGGACTCCGCGGTGCCCACCCGGATCGTCCGCGGCTACGACGCCGGCCTGGAGGACACCCTGGCCGACGTGCTGGACGCCGACCGGGACGCCGAGTTCAAGGAGTTCCTGAGCGGCCTGCGACTGGTCAAGGACGAGTGGGAGGTCGGCGAGCTGCGCGCCGCCTGCGACGCCACCGTCAAGGGCTTCACCGACGTGGTCCGCGAGCTCGGCCAGGCCGTCGCCACCTCCGAGCGCTGGATCGAGGGCACCTTCTGGCGCCGCGCCCGGGTCGAGGGCAACGACGTCGGCTACGGCACCATCGCCGCCGCCGGCCCGCACGCCACCACGCTGCACTGGGTCCGCAACGACGGCGACGTCCGCCCCGGCGAGCTGCTGCTGCTGGACGCCGGCGTGGAGACCCACACCCTCTACACCGCCGACGTCACCCGCACCCTGCCGATCGACGGCCGCTTCAACGACCTCCAGCGCAAGATCTACGACGCCGTGTACGACGCCCAGGAGGCCGGCATCGCCGCGGTGAAGCCCGGCGCCCGCTTCCGCGACTTCCACGACGCCTCGCAGCGCGTGCTCGCCGAGCGCCTGCTCGCCTGGGGGCTGCTGGACGCCTCGGCCTACGACGTCGAGAAGGTCCTGGAGCTGGGCCTCCAGCGCCGCTGGACCCTGCACGGCACCGGCCACATGCTCGGCCTCGACGTCCACGACTGCGCCCACTCGCGCCGCGAGGAGCACGCCGACGCGCTGCTGGTGCCCGGCATGGTCCTCACCGTCGAGCCCGGCCTGTACTTCCAGCAGGACGACCTGACCGTGCCGCAGGAGTACCGCGGCATCGGCGTCCGGATCGAGGACGACATCCTGGTCACCGCCGACGGCAACGAGAACCTCTCGGCCGGCCTGCCGCGCCGCGCCGACGAGGTCGAGGCCTGGATGGCCTCGCTGGCCTGAGCCACCCGCCGAGGGCCCGGCCTCCCCGCGGTGGGGAGGCCGGGCCCTCGTCTCACTTGGTGACCTTGACGGAGATCTTCTTCTCGCCGAGCACGGTCAGCTTGCTTCCGTTGTACGGAAGCGTCACCTGCGCCGAGACCGGCATGTCCCCCGGGCCGTTCCCGGCGCCCAGGGTCAGCCGGTAGGTGACCTTCCTGGTCTGCCCCGGGGCCAGGGAGAACAGCGACGCCTGGTCCGCCACCGCGTAGCCCATGTCGCTGCCCGGCCCCATCGGCGCCGGCCGCCAGGTGTCGCCGTCCTGACGCTCCAGCTTGCCGTCGTTGGGCCCCTGTACGACCTGCACCGGCGGCGAACCCGGGTAGGGCTCCGTGACGACCAGCGGCTGCAACCGGCCGTAGGTGTTCTGGCTGGTGTTCCGGAAGGTCACCGAGAAGGTGACGGCCGAACTCCCCGCCGTCAGCTGCTGACCGGCCGCCAGGCCGTCGAAGCTCACCGCGATGTCGTTCCGGTTGGCCTCCGTGGGCGGCGCCTGGCGGCCGCTCAGGTCGAGGGTGTTGACGATCGTCATCAGTCCGGGCTGGTAGTCGGCCTTGAGGCCGATCGCCGCGACGGACACGAAGTCCTTCGGCAGGGCCCACATCTGGGCCGTGAAGGCGTCGCCGCCGCAGTTGATCTGCCACTGCGACTTGCGTGCGGCACGGCCTGCCACGGTGGGTGTGCTCCTGGTCGGGCCGACACTGTCGATCTGTCCGCTCCTGGCGAGCGTGGGGGAGTAGGACCACGCCGGGCACCAGGGCTGCGTGGACCAACCGCTGTCGGAATCCAGGTCGGGCAGCCTCGGCCAGGCCTCCGACTCCTGGTCCAGGACCGTCAGAAGCACGCCGTGCGGCAGGCAGTCCCCGGCCGACGCGTCCTGCGGAGCACTCGGGCTCAGGATGCAGAGGCTGTTGGCGGCGGGATCCGGATTGACGGCCCGCCAGCCCGGCGGGATCTTGAACTTGACGCCCCGGAAGGGGTACGTCGTCCCGGCCGGCGCGGTGGTGGCCGGGGTGGTGGCGGGGGTGGTGGGCGGCGCCGTCGTCCGGGTGCCGACCGACGTCGGGTCGGAGAGCGGGGCCCCGGTCTCCGGGTCGGCGGCGGGACTGCCGGTGTCCGGCGAGGGGGCCGTGGGGGTCGGGGCGGCCGTCGGTTCGGGGGTCGGGCTCGGCGAGGTCGTCGTGGTGGCGGCCGGCGGGGGGACGTCCTTCCTGGCCAGCGGGTCGCCGTGGAAGGTGAGCAGGCCGATCGCCAGGGAGGCGGCCAGCGCGAAGACCGGCACGGCGGTCAGGTACACCGGGCGCAAGCGCCGCACCCGGCCGCGCGGCGGTTGCGCCGGGCGCAGGTCGTGCGCGGTGATCAGCGAGGTGCGGGCGTTCATCGCCTCGCGCAGCAGCCGTTCGGTCGCCGTCTCGGCTGGCCCGTCACCGTCTCGGCCTCCGCTCTCGCGGCCGGGGAGCTTGTCGGTCATCGAACCTTCTCCAGATGCTTTTCCAAGGCGTCCAGGGCCCGGCTGGCAGTGGACTTCACGGCGCCCCGGGACAGCCCCAGGGTCTCGGCGATCTGCGCCTCCGACAGGTCGGACCAGTAGCGCAGCACCAGCACCTCGCGCTGGCGGGGGGTCAGCTCCTGCATGGCCGCGAGCACCCGCCGGTGCTCGTCGTTGAGCACCGCGTGGTCCTCCGCGGAGGCGGCGTCGGGCTCGTGCGGCGGGACGTACTCGCGGGCGGTCTTCCGGCGGCGCAGCACCGACCGGGCGCCGTTGACCACCGCGGTGCGCAGGTACCCGAGCGCATTGTCCAGGTCGTCCAGGTGCTCGCCGTACCGCTGGTAGAGCTGGGTGAAGGCCTCCTGGACGACGTCCTCGGCCAGGTCCTGGTGGTCGACCAGGAGGACGGCCATCCGCACCAGGCCCAGCCGGTGGGCGTGGTACAGGTCGGTCAGGGTGGGCCGGTCCTCCGCGGGCTTGCGCCCGCCGCGCAGCAGCCGGAAGCCGGAACGGCGCTGCGCCGCCTGCTCGTCGCCCGGACCGGCGGGCACCTCGTCGGCCTCCTGCGCGCCGAACAGCACGGCGACCACTCCGCGAACGGAGAAACCGCGCCCCCTCGTCGGCCCGGCGATCGGCCCGATGGCCATGGACATGCACGTTTCCGCTTTCCCCCGGGACGGTGGCGGCTCTCGCCGGACCGTCAGGACTCCTGATCAAGATCGTGATCGGGGAGATCCTGACAGCCGCCCTCGGCCCGCCCCTCTCCGCCCCCGTACCAATGGACGTGTGACCGGGGTGGAGGTTGCAGGTGGATTCGAGCAGATTCCCGGCCGGCCGGAACGGCTACACTCACCGCCATCCCGCCACCCGTCAGCAGGGGGTCCGCATGACCGAGCAGCACGTCGAGGGCCCGGTCGGCACCGGGCCGGGCCCGGTGCCCGTCGCCATCGGCACCCGCCCGGAGCCGGTGCACCACGTCGCGGTGTACGCCTTCGCGGGCATGGCGCCCTTCGAACTCGGCGTGGTGGTGGAGGTGTTCGGGCTGGCCCGGCCCGAACTGGGCGGCCTGCTGGCAGCGCCCTGGTACGGGCTGAAGGTGTGCGCCGACCGGCCCGGAACGGCGTTGGACGCGGTGGGCGGGTTCGCGCTGACCGCCCGGCACGGGCTGGACGAACTGGCCTCGGCCGACACCGTGGTGGTCCCCGGGGTGCCGAACGCGTTCAGCGGCGCGGTCTCCCCCGGGCTGGTCACCGCGCTGCGGACGGCGCACGAGCGCGGCGCCCGGATCGTCTCGATCTGCTCGGGCGCCTTCGCGCTGGCCGCCGCCGGACTGCTCGACGGGCAGGAGGCGACCACCCACTGGCGGTACGCCGACCTGCTCCAGCAGCGCCACCCGGACGTGCGGGTCAACCCGGACGTGCTGTACGTCGACAACGGGAACGTGCTCACCAGCGCGGGCAGCGCCGCCGGGATCGACCTCTGCCTGCACCTGGTCCGCCGCGACCACGGCGCCAAGGTCGCCAACAGCGTGGCCCGCCGCTTCGTGGTGGCGCCGCACCGGGACGGCGGGCAGGCCCAGTTCATCGAGGCCGCCGTCCGCCCGGTCGAGGAGGAGGACGACGGGGTCGCCCGCAGCATGCAGTGGGCGATGGGCCACCTGGCGTCCCCGCTGACCGTCCCGCTGCTGGCCCGCGCCGCCCGGATGTCTGACCGCTCGTACCTGCGGCACTTCACGGCCCGCAACGGCACCAGCCCGATGCGCTGGGTCGTCACCCAGCGCATCGCGGCCAGCCTGCCGTTGCTGGAGTCACCGGAGGGGACGGTGGAGGAGATCGCGGCGGCGGTCGGCTTCGAGAGCGCCGCGACCTTCCGCCACCACTTCGGCCGGGTGATGCGCACCTCCCCGACCGCCTACCGGCGCTCCTTCGGGCGCGGGGTCGCGTAGCCCCCCCGCCACGCGGCCCGGCATCCGGCGTCCGGCGTCCGGCGTCCGGCGTCCGGCGTCCGGCGTCCGGCGTCCGGCGTCCGGCGTCCGGCGGCGACTATGCCTTCTCGTGCCGGTCCGCGTTGGCGAGGATGGCGTCGTGCAGCCACTGCGCCAGGCCCGGGGCGAGGTTCTCGTAGGTGGTGGTCCACCGCGGGTCGGAGACGTACAGCCCGGCCAGGCCGCGGTGGATGGTGAACGTGCAGTCGTAGAAGTTCTGGCAGATGTGCTGCCGGTGCGCCTCGGCGAGGTCCGTGGCGGCGGCGCCGTCGGCGGGTTCGCCGGCGGCGAGCGCCTCGACCAGGCGGGTGTTGAGGTCGGCCATCTCCGTCTGGATCCGCTGCCAGTCGGCCTTGTCGTAGCCGCCGGTGCGGCGCTGCGACTCGGCCCAGGCCGCGGTGTCGCCCCAGCGCTGTTCGGCTTCCTGCTCCCACTCCTCCTGGTAGCCCTCGCCGAAGATCTCGAACTTCTCCTCCGGGCTCAGCTGAATGCCCATTCTTCGTGCCTCCATGGCGTGTTCGACGGCTGTGGCGAGGTCCTGGAGGTGCCTGATCCGGTCGGTCAGCAGTCGGTGCTGCCGCCGGAGGTGCTCGCTCGGGCTGACCGAGTCGTCGTCCAGGATCGCCGCGATCTCTTCCAGGGGGAACCCGAGTTCGCGGTAGAAGAGGATCTGCTGCAACCGGTCGAGGTCGGCGTCCTGGTAGCGGCGGTAGCCGGTCCGGGTGCGGCCCGCGGGGGACAACAGGCCGATCTCGTCGTAGTGGTGCAGGGTGCGGACGGTCACCTTGGCGATCTTGGCCACGGCGCCGACCGAGTAGCCCTCGCTGCTCATCCGGGTTCTCCCTTCGTGCTGGCCACCAGCCTCCGCTCTCACGCCGCGTGAGGGTCAAGCCGTCCTCGGGAGGGAGGGCACCGGCGCCGTGACTGCGCCCGTGCCTGTGCCTGTGCCGGTCAGGCTCCGGTGCCGGTCAGGACGCGCTCGCGCCGCCGGGAGGAACGGCGCCGCCCCTCGCCGTCCGCCGGGGTCCGCGGGCGGCGCGTCTGCTGGGTGGGCCAGAACAGCACGTACGCGGCGGAGACCACCACGAAGGCCAGCCGGACGAAGCCGCGGCCCGCGTCGGACGGGATGAACAGCGTCCCGCCGTACAGCGCGGCCAGCGCTATCCAGCTCCACCACGGGACGAGCCGCTTCTGCCCGACCGCGTCCCAGAGCAGGGTGCCGAGCAGGATCGAGGCCGTGTAGTAGGTGTAGACGCTCGGGTCGAGCAGGATCCGGGCGTCCGCACCGAGCAGCACCACGGCCGGCCAGCGGCCGCGCCAGACCGCGATGGTGCCGAGGCCGAGGCCGAGGGCGAACTGGGTCGGACGGTCCCACCAGGGGGTGGCCGGGTCGGTCACCCCGAACCAGCGCAGTGCGGAGGCCGGCTGGTTGGGGATGGTGAACTTGGCGGCCGCCAGGGTGTCCAGATTGCCCAGGTAGAACGGCAGCCAGGCGATCGCCACCAGTCCGACGAACCAGAGCGCGCTGCGCAGCCAGGCGGGCCTGGGCAGCGCCAGGATCAGCGGGGCGAAGGCGATCGCCCACGGCTTGGAATCCACCGCCAGCGCCAGGTAGACGCCGACCATGGTGGGTTTGCCGCGGGCCAGGGCGTGCACGGCGAGGGTGGTGAAGAACAGCGCCAGGACGTCGTCCAGGTGCGCGAAGCGGACCGAGACCTCGACCCACATCGGGATGAACGCCAGCCCGGCGATCAGCAGGCGCTGCTGGAGCCGGCGGTGGTTGGTGCCGGTGCCCAGGTAGTACAGGGCGGCGGTGCGACCGATCAGGACCAGCATCACCAGGCCGAGCCCGGACATCGCCGCCTCGGCGATCAGCTGGCCGGTGTGGGCCGAGAACGGGGCCGTGAGCCGGGCCACGGCCAGGCTGACCGGGCCGATCTGCAGCTCCGGGTGGTGGGCGTAGAGCGCCAGCCCGCCGTCCGGGTGGTCGCTGAAGAGCAGCTGCTCACCCTGGCGCAGGTAGTGCCAGGAGAAGCCTCCGCTGGGCTCGACCAGGAAGAACCAGAGCACCGTCCAGGCCACCAGCAGAACGTGGTGCCTGCGCAGCGGCAGCCCCGCGATCCGCCCGGTCGCCGACTCGTAGTCGGTGGCCGTCCGTGCCGTGCGTGATTCCCGCACCTGTCCCTCTCCCCGCCGGTTCCGCCCCCCTCCGGCCGGACATCCTATGTGACGGAGGCGTCCCGCCCGCGCCGCCCGGAGGTCCGTCGAACGGACGGCCGGGCGGCGCGGACGGTTGTCAGGCGGGTACCGCCTCGGTGTAACGGCTGGAGCGCGCCTTGCGGCCGCGGTCAGCCCTGCTGGGCCGACTTGCGGCGGCGCAGCGCCACGAGGGTGCCGACACCGGCGAGCAGCACGGCGCCGCCGGCCACGGCGATGGCGGTGGTGTCGTCACCGCCACCGGTCTGGGCCAGGGCCTTGTCGCCGTTGTCGGCGGCGGCCTTGGCCTTGGTGACGGCGGCCGGGGTGAGCGGCGGCGGGGTGAGGGTCGGGACGGCCACCGGGAAGTCGATCGGGCCGGCGGTGTCGCCGTTGCCGTCGGCCGGGGCCGGGGCGGAGGTCGACGCGGAGGCGGAGCCGGACGGCTCGCCCGTGGTCGGGGTGGTCGGGGTGGTCGGCGGGACCGAGGGCGACGGCGTGGTCGGTTCGGCGCTCGGGGTGGCCGAAGTGGAGGTGGTGGCCGTGGCCGTGGCCGTGGCCGTGGCGGTCGGCGACGTGCTCGCGGTCGCCGAGTGGGAGGGCGTCGGCGAGGTGGAGGTGGTCGGCGAGCGGGAGGCCGTCGGCGAGGTGCTCGCGGTCGGGCTGGGCTTGCCGGTGTGGGTCGGGGTGATGGTCGGGCTCGGCTTTCCGCCGCCGCCCGCCTTGATCACGAAGCCCGCGCCGCGGACGCCGTCGCAGCTGAGGTGGCCCCCGTCGACCGGCGCGTGGGTCTCGTCGTCGAGCTCAGCGGAGAACACCACCGGGACGACGCCGGCCCGGCCGAGCGGCGCCTCCGAGGCGAAGGAGACCCGGACCTTGATCGAGAAGCTCTTGCCGCGGTTCACGACGAGCAGGTCGTCGTCGGTGGGGTTGCCGTCCTGGCCGAGGGCGCCGAGCAGGGTGAGGACGGACTTGTCCTTGTCCTCGCCGCCGTCGGCGGCGACCGAACCGGTCTGCCACTGGCCGCCGGGCAGCTGGTACTGGACCTTGAGGTCCTTCGCCTTGAGCGAGCCCGCCTTGTTCTTGAACTTGAGCAGCGGGAGGAAGAGGAAGTCGTGCTTCGTCGAGTTGTCGATCTTGAAGGTGAAGTCGCGGGCGTCGCCGCCGGCGATGAAGGTGCCGGGCACGCCGTTCACCGAGAGGTCGAGGCTCTGGTGGGAGGCCTTGCCGGCCGCCTGGGCGGCGGCGGACGGGGAACCGGTGGTGCCGACGGCCATGGCGCCCTGGGCGCCGGACAGCACGAGCGAGGACGCGAGCGCGGCGACGCCGGCAAGGGCAAGACTGCGACGTATGGACAAGGGAGACCTCACGGAAGAGTCCGGGCGAGGCCCGGGGCGCGGCGGGGCGGGCGGCCGTGGACGCCTCGAACCCCTCGCGAAGCTTGAAAGTCCGACGGAGATTACCGAAGGATCCGGCCACTCCGGAAGGCGGGTGTCACGCTGGGGACCGCTCACGGGACGGGAGTGCCCGAATCGCCCAATTCCGTCCTGCAGTAAGGCTTTTGCTCTTTGCCGAAAGATGACCGGAGAGTGACGGGTACACGCCCGGAGGACCGTATCGCACGGCCTCACGTGGCGTGAAGCGATCGGTTGTGTGAACGTCTGGTGAGCGCCCGTGTGAGCGCCCGCCGGAACGGGTACGCGGGCTCAGCCCGTGAAGAAGGACTTGGCCGCGATCAGCGCCCGCTCGTCGCGCAGCACGTCCCCGGGGCGGGTGCCGTTGCCGAGCAGCGCGCCGCCCCAGCGCATCCCCATGTACTCGGCCGTCAGCCGGAGCGTGCCGATCAGCGGTTCGGCCTTGTCGTCCTCGGTGGCGAGGGCGGTGACGCCCCAGATGGTGCCGCCGCGCATCCGGGCACGGAAGTCCGCCCCGGGCTGCCGGAGCCAGGACGACCAGTGGTCGAGGTAGAGCTTCGCGCTGGTCGGCAGCGAGTACCAGTACAGCGGTGCGACGAAGACCAGGTCGGTGGCCGCCGACGTGGCGTCCAGCAAGGTCCGTTCATGACCGACCGGCTCGGGGTAGCGGCCGTCCCCGACGTGCCGCAGGTCCTCGAAGGGCGGCAGCGGGTGCTCGCTCAGCCGCAGCCAGCGCTGCTCCGACCCGGCCGGCAGGCTCGCCTCGGCGGCCAGCCGGGCGAGTTGCTCGGAGTTGCCGCCGGCACGCGAACTGGCGTCGAGGAACAGAAAGGTGCGCGGCGCCTCGGCGCCGGCCGGCTGGTCGGCCATCGGAACTCCCCCGGTCGGTGGTGCGGATGGAGGTGCGAGCACCCCCCGCACCCCGGTTATTCCACGTCCGGGGCCCGGGAGTTCACTCAGGCGGGCAGGCCGGCCCGGCGCCGGGCGACGGCCGCGACGGCCGCCCAGTCCTTGTCCGCGTCGCCGTGGGCCAGCGCGTCCAGGAAGGCGTCCCGCAGGACGCCGCCGAACGGGAGCGGGACGTTCCGCGCGGCCCCGGCCTCCAGGGCCAGGCCGACGTCCTTGAGTCCCAGCGGCAGTCTGAACCCGGCCGGCTCGTAGCGGCGTTCGGCCACCATCGCCCCGTAGCCGGAGTAGACCGGCCCCGGGAACAGCGTGCCGGTGAGCATCTCGACCAGGTCGGTCGGCCGGACGCCGTGGGCCTCGGCCAGGCTGCACGCCTCGGCCATCGACTCGATCGCGCAGGCCAGCAGGAAGTTGGTGCTGATCTTGGCGGTGTTGGCCTGCCGCGGGCTCGCACCGAAGTGCCAGGTGCGCTCCCCCATCGCGGCGAACAGCGGTTCCGCGCGGGCCAGCAGCTCCGGCGCGCCGGCGGTCAGGATGTTCAACCGGCCAGCCGCCGCGACCGGCGGACGGCCGAGGACCGGGGCGGCCAGGTAGCCGATGCCGTGCTCGGTGTGCAGCACCTCGGCGCGCTCGGCGAGCCCGACGGAGACGCTGGCCATGTTGACGTGCAGGGTCGTCGCGGCTCCCGCGAGCAGGGCGGGATCGAGCAGCAGCCGTTCGACCGCCTCGTCGTTGGCGAGCATGGAGACCACGGTGTCGGCGGCGTACACCTCGGCGAGCGTGCCGGCCGCCTCGGCGCCCTCGGCCACCAGGGCGGCCACCGGCTCGGGCGAGCGGTTCCAGACCCGGACGGCGTGGCCGGCCCGCAGCAGGCTGCCGGCCATGCCCCGCCCCATCGCGCCCAGCCCCACGAAGCCGATCGTCGCCCCGGCCATCGCACACTCCCGTCGCCGTCACCGTCACCGCATTGCGGATGACTGTACGTCAGGAGACGGTGGCCCCTGCGTACTGGACGGACTCACGCGCAGGCGCGCTCCGGCAGCCGGACGCGGCCGCGCTCCAGCTCGGTGACCACCCGGTGGCTCAGCAGCTCGTACTGGGCCTGGAGCCGGCCGGGGCGGGCCGGGCGGGCGACCGGACGGCCGGGGCTGACCAGTTCGTCCGGCCCGAACTGCTCGCGGGTGAGGTCGATCTCGATGCCGGTGGCGAAGCGGTTCCACCAGTGCAGATCCGTCCGGATCCCGCCGACGTGCACCTCGCCCATCATCAGCTCGCCGCCCAGCAGGTCGTGCACCACCATCGCCGTCACCCCGCACTGGCCGCGGGCGGGATTGTCGGGACGCCAGTGGGCCAGATCCTCGGGCGCACAGGTGTCGACACCCCAGGAGGAGCGGATCGCACGTTCGATGTCGTTGAGGGTCCACGCCGTCATACCGGGAAGCCTGCCATGCACCACTGACAGTGGCACCGGCTTTTCAGAGGGCCACCCCGTGTTCTGCGGAGACCTTCTCGATCTTCACCCGAACGAGCAGTTCCCCCGGCACGCCGTTCCGGGCCCCGTACTGCTCCGCGACGTCCTCCCCCATATACCGGGCGGCGATCCGGGTGGCCCAGGCGCGCACCTCGGCCAGGTCCTCGCTCAGCCGGGCGGTGCCCTGCACGAGGACGTACGCGAAGGGCGGCCGGTCGTCGTCCACGCAGATCATCACCCGGCCGTCGCGGGCCAGGGTGCGGCCCTTGACGGTGCCCGCACCGGTGTTGAAGACGAGCTCGTCGCCGTCCAGCAGGAACCAGACCGGCGCGACGTGCGGGCGGCCGTCGGCCCGGGTGGTGGCGAGCTTGGCGGTGCGGGTGCCCTCGGAGAGGAACGCCCGCCACTGGTCATCGGTCATCGTCGGCATACCGCCCATCCTGGCCGGGGGGGGCGCCCCCCCCCCCCCGGGGCGCGCCCGCCGGCCCCCGGGGCCCGTACCCCGGGGGGGGGCAACCCCCCCCCCCAACAGACGCGGCCCGCG
>NZ_JBHXTQ010000029.1:71007-77400 GCF_042677305.1 Kitasatospora sp. NPDC127121
TGTTGCTTTGGTCCTTGGCGGCAACCCCCCCAGCGCGGCCGGGGCGCCCCCCCCCGCCCCCGGGGGCCGGGCCCCCCCGGCCAGGGGGTCACTTCGCCAGTGCGGCGACACCCGCCTGCGCGAACTGCTCGTCCAGGTCGCCGCTCGGCGCGCCCGCGACACCGATCGCCGCGACCGGGGCGCCCTTGGACTGCACCGGGGCGCCGCCGGCCAGGAACAGCGTGCCCGGGATGTCCTTGAGGGTCGGGGCCTGGGTCAGCCGCTTGGTCAGCTCCGAGGTCGGCGCGTTCCAGGAGACCGCCGTGAACGCCTTGCGCTGCGCCGACTCCGGGGACTGCGGGCCGGCGCCGTCGCCCTTGAGCAGCACCCGGGTGACGCCGTCCCGGTCCACGACCGCGACCGAGACGTGCTGGCCGGCCTTGGCCGCCGCGTCCAGGGTCGCCTGGGCGGCGCGGGTCGCGGAGTCGAGGGTCAGACCGGTGCTCTGGGCGAGGTTCTTGTTCTGGGTGTCGACCTTCACCGCGGCCAGCGCGGCCGGGGTCTCGGAGGTCTCGGCGCTGGCCGACACCGCGCCCACGGTGGCGGCGAGCGCGGCGGCGGCGAGGGTGCCGGTCAGCACCCGGGTGCGCACGGAGATCTTCTTCATGGTCCAGCTCCTCAGCGGATCGGCGAACGGGATCGGGGCCGCCGGGCGGCAGGGGGTCCGCCCGGCTCCACCTCGATCCTCCGGCCGGGGCGGGGCCCGCCACATCGACGCTCCGGCGCGACCGCGCGGGCATGATGGAGGACAACCCCGTCAACCGATCGGCTGATGCGGGACCGGGCCGGCCGGGCCACCATCGAGGGATCGGTGCAGGTCGGTGCGCCGGACGCACCGTCGAGGCGGCCGGTGCCCGCCCCGGTGCCGATCGCCTGCCAGGTGCCGACCGCCCGTCCAGCCAGGAGCCACCCGTGCAGCAGCCCCGCCCCGCCGCCGGCCACGACGCCGGCGACCCGGACGCGGGCCGCCTGGCGGTACTGCTCGACTCCGCCTTCCTGCTGCTGCTCGCCGCCTCGCTCAGCCGCTACCTCACCCACCACCCCGGCAACCCCCGGATCCCCTGGGTGATCGGGCTGAGCATCGCCCTCGCCCTCGCCCAGCCGGCCGGCTCCTGGCTCGCGCACCGCCACCCGCCACCTCCACTGTCACCAGTGCCCGCGCCCGGGGCTGACGCTTCGCCCGACAGACGGGTTCCGCGTCGGCGCCGGTGGCCGCTGGCGCTGGTGGTCGCGCTCTGGGTGGTGCTGGTGCTGCTCGCGCCGAGCTTCGCCTGGTGCGCCGTCCCGCTGATCTACACCGCGCTGCGCACGCTCCCCGCCCGGGCGGCGATCCCGCTGGTGGCGGCCCTGACGCTGCTGGTGGTGATCGCCGAACTCCGGCTGGCCGGCGGGGCGGACGCCACCCTCGTCCTGCTGCCGTTCGCGGTGGCCGCGCTCGCCACCGGCGTGTTCCTGTTCATGGACCGGCAGGACGCCCGGCAGCGCGCCCTGATCACCGACCTGGTCCGCACCCGGCGCGAACTCGCCGCCACCGAACGGCGGCAGGGCACCCACGCGGAGCGCGAGCGGCTGGCCATGGAGATCCACGACACCCTGGCCCAGGGGCTGTCCAGCCAGCAGATGCTGTTGCAGGCCGCCGAGCGCACCTGGGACACCGAGCCGACGACCGCCCGCGCCCACGTCCGGACCGCCGCCGAGGTGGCGGCCCGCAACCTGGCCGAGGCCCGCCGCTTCGTCCACGACCTCGCGCCGGCCGAACTCGCCGACGGCCGTCCGCTCGACCAGGCGCTGCGCGCGCTCGCCGGGCGGGAGGCCGCCGAGAGCGGTCTGCCGGTCCGCTTCCACCTGGACGGCACGCCCGTCCCGCTGCCCGCCGCCGCGCAGTCCGCGCTGCTGCGGATCGCCCAGGGCGCGCTGGCCAACGTCCGGGAGCACGCCGGAGCGTCGGCCGCGGCGATCACCCTGTCCTACCTGGGCGACCAGGCCGTCCTGGACGTCGCCGACGACGGGCAGGGCTTCGACCCTGGCGCGGTCGGGGCGGCCGGCGGCCGCGGGTACGGGCTGCCCGCGATGCGCGCCCGGCTACGGCAGTTCGGTGGCACCCTGGCCGTGGAGAGCACCCCCGGCGAGGGCACCGTCGTCTCCGCCGCGATCCCCCTGGAGCACCGATGAGCGAACGAACCGGACCCGCCCCCGACCGGCGCGCGGGGTGCGACGGGCGCTCCTGGTGCTCCTGGTGCTCCTGCCGCGATGGGCTCGGCGGGGTGGCCGCATGAGCACCACCGGCTCCCCCACCGACGCCCCCGTCCGGCTGCTGGTCTGCGACGACCACGCGGTGGTCCGGGCCGGCCTGCTGGCACTGCTCGCCAGCGCGGGCGACATCGCAGTGGTCGGCGAGGCGAGCACCGGGGAGGAGGCGGTCGCGCTGGCCGCCAGGCTGGCGCCGCAGGTGGTGCTGATGGACCTCCAACTCGGCGACGGCATCGACGGGGTGGAGGCCACCCGCCGGATCACCGCCACCCCGGGCGGCCCGCACGTGCTCGTGCTCACCACCTACGACACCGACGCCGACATCACCCGGGCGATCGCCGCGGGCGCCACCGGCTACCTGCTGAAGGCCGAGCGGCCGGAGGAGTTGTTCGCCGCCGTGCACGCCGCCGCCCGGGGCCGCACGGTGCTCTCGCCGCCGGTCGCCTCCCGGGTGATGGCACAGATGCGGGCGCCCGCACCGCAGCTCACCGAGCGCGAGCAGGACATCCTCGCGCAGCTGGGGCAGGGGCTGGGCAACCGGGAGATCGCCCGGGCGCTGTTCATCAGCGAGGCCACCGTGAAGACCCATCTCGGCCGGATCTACGACAAGTTGGGGGTGGACACCCGGGCCGGCGCGGTGGCCGTGGCCAAGGAGCGTCGACTGCTGCGCTGACGGGCGCTCACGTACGCCGGGCCCGGCCCGTCGGCGAACTCACTCCACATCAGCCCGCCGGGGCACCGCCGGACGCATCCGCTGCGCTCAGCGCTCGCGTGGTGTCACTGCGTGCTGCCATGATGCTCGGAATGTCGGATTCCAGCACGGCCCGCGCCGGGCCCGCCGCCCGTACCGGCGCCCGCCGCGCGCCCGCCGAAGGGCCGCCGGGCGCCCTGTCGGGCCTCAATCCGCTGGTCCGGCGCCTGGCGGGACCTTCCGGACCGACCATCACGTTTGTGGATTTTTCGTGGATCCCGCTATTGACAAACCAACCACGCGGTTTGTTAACGTGATACCAACGACGTCCCCGGGGGTGGGGGCTCGCCGGGGCCTGTGCGGACCGCTCTCGCCGGAGGGTGCTGCCAGGGGGGAACGGCGGGGCTGCCGGGGAGTCGGGGGGAGCGGCAGCGCGAAGCCGCGCGACGAGGCGGTGCGGAGCGAGTCCGGGGGGACTCGCTCCGCGCCTCCCCTGCGTGCGCGGCCCTCAGCCGCGTCCAGCGCCTTCCATTTCTTCCGGCTCTTCCGGCTCTTCCGGCTCTTCCGCAGCCGGCTAGACCATCGCGCTCCAGTACGGGCAGCACACGTTCGGCAGCGGCGCCGGGCCGCGACCGCCAGCGCCCTGCAGTGACGGCAGCCGCTCCGAGCGGGCCACCCCGGGCGAGCTCGCGGTCAGCCCGGCCTCACCCAACTCGCCGAATGCCAGCGCCAGTTGATAACCGTCCAGGGTGGCGGCGGCAACCCCGGGGCGGCTCCGGCCGGCATTCAGCGAAGTGATCGTCCAGCCGCGCTGCCGCCAGTGCCGCTCGACCGCGTCCACCAGTGCCGCCCGCCGGACCGCCGAGACGATGGTGAGGATGTCCCGCCCCCGGGTGACGTACCAGCGCAGGTCCGGGTCCCGCCCCGGCAGCGACAGCCGCGCGCCCGCTCTGGGCGCCGCCCCCTGCCAGACCGGCGCCGGCCGGACGGCGTCCAGGGTGTCCTGAAGCAGGGTCTCGCAGCGCTCGGCGGCTTCGAGCTGATCGACCGCCGGCACTGGGCCGGGCCACCGGGCGGGTGGCACGACCGGCGCACCGCCTCGGCTTCCACCCGGGAATCCGACGTTCAGTTCGGCACCACCTGGCTGCACTGGTCCCCTCCGCGCTCCTCCCGGTGTTCAGGCCGGGCCGGGATTCCGTCCACTGCTTGGACGGTGGGCGTGGACGGACAGTTCCGCCTCTTACCGTTCCCACACCCTCTTCCGCACCCCTCCCGCACGCCCCTCCCGCGCCCCCCGCATCCCACCCGCAGCCGCCAGGGGTCGCGCCCCGCTCACCGGCTCGACTCGGCGCCCTGGGTGAGTTCGCGCAGGCGCTGGACCTCGGTGGCGAGTTCGTCGATGCGCCGGTTCAGGGCCTGGATGCAGACCAGGGCGATGCCGTTGGCGTCGACGACGGGGATCACGCGGGTGTTCTCGTGGTGGAAGTCGAAGGAAGCGTGCCAGTCCTGGGCCATCGGTCCGATGTGCCGCACCCGTTCGGGCTCCCACAGGTAGCGCCAAGTGCTGATGGGCAGGGCGGCGACCGTCTCCAGTACCTGATGGCCGTTGACCGCCCCGGCCGGGGCGACGGCGGCCGTGTCGGCGGTCTCGGTGTGCTCCGGGGCGGTCCGGGCCGCCCTCCCGGAGCGTCGGAACAGGCCCATGCTCAGCGGCTCCAGTCGATCGGGACGCCCATCCCACCCGAACGCCCCACCCGCCCGCGTCCGACAATCAGGACATAGGGGATCCCGCCGCCACGCTTCCCCCCATCGAGTGAAGCCCCGGCCCGGACCCGCATTCGACCGCCGCACCACCTGTCCGAGCCGTCGGCCGACCCGTCGAGGGCCGATCGGCACGAAGCCCAGGGGGAGTTGGCAGGGGCAACCGGCGTTGAGCCTCAGATTTCAAGGCCGGGGTCGAATGTCAACGGCGGGTTTCCGACGGGAACTATGCTCACGGTCGGAAGCACGGGGGGTCCTTGAGGTAAACGACGGGCCTTCTGTGCGCCCATGGCGGGTCAAGTCGCTTTTCGGGAGCTCTCATTGGGTCACGGTGCGTACCGACTGGGCGACGATCGCCACTCGGAGTCGTCAGGCGAACGGCCAACCCCGAGAGATCCCCTGTCCCGCCTCGCCAAGGGCATCGTGGTCATGGCGGCCCTCGGGTTCTTCGCCGCCTCGGTCGTGGCCACCATCCGCAACCGCGACGGCTTCTCGTACCAACTGGCCGCCATCACAGTCCTTTTGGTCCTGCTCGGCTTTCAGCTCCTGCACGCCGGCCCGTGGCGCCACAGGCGGCCGTGGTGGCCGTGGAGCCTTCTCGCTCACGGAGTGATCACCTACCTGCCGTTCCTGGTCTTCGACGGGGCGTGGGTCGGCATCCCCGGGTCGTTCGCCGGATCGATGCTCCTGACCGTCGCCGCACCCAGGTCCTGGATCCTCTTCACCCTGCTGGTGGCGGGCCAGTACCCGATCTACGCGGCGCTGGGCGACGACGTCGGGCAGTGCCTCAACGCGAGCGTCTCCACGGCCGCGGGCGGAATCGTCGTCTACGGCGTGGCCCGACTGGCCGACATGACCGCGGAGTTGCGGGCGGCCCGCACCGAGCTGGCGGAGCGCGCCGTGGACCAGGAGAGGCTGCGCTTCTCCCGGGACCTGCACGACCTGCTCGGCTACAGCCTCTCCGTGGCAGCACTGAAGTGCCAGATCGCCGAGCGGACCGTCCTGGAGAACCCGCGGCGCGCCCGGGCGGAGATCTCCGAGGTGCTGGCGATGGTGAGACAGGCGATGTCCGACACCCGGTGGATCTCCAGCGGCGACCTCCAGATGTCGTTGGCGCGGGAAACCCGCTTCGCCGCCTCGGCGTTGCGGGCGGCCGGCATCAGCGTGGAGGTCGACCTGGCCTACGGCGCCCTGCCGCCCGAGCACGACGCCGTACTGGCGGCGGTGGCGCGCGAGGCCGTCACCAACATGCTGCGGCACAGCGCGGCACGGCGCTGCGAGATCCGGGCCGTCAGGGGCGAACTCGGCGACGTGAGCCTGGTGGTGTCCAATGACGGCGTCCTGGCGGAGGGCGTCCCGGCGGAGCCGGGCGGCGGCCGGGGCATCGGCAACCTCACGGAGCGGTTGCTCGCCGTCGGGGGACGGCTGACCGCGGAGGAGGGCGAGACCGGCTGGTTCCACCTCTCGGCGGTCATCGCGGCCCCGCCGACCAGGACGACGTCCAGGGCCGGCTGACCGTGCGGTCGTGGCCGCCCGGGCCGCCCCGCGGCGGCGGCCCCCCCCCCCCCGCGCCCCCAAAAACCCGGGGACCAAGGCCACGCCCCGCCACCAGCGCCCCCCCACCCCGGGGGTGAGCCGCACCGGGCCCCCAC
>NZ_JBHXTQ010000029.1:77410-83408 GCF_042677305.1 Kitasatospora sp. NPDC127121
GCCGGGGCGGGCGCCCGGTGGGTGGGGGGCCGCGGGGACCCCCGGGCGGCGACGGCCACGACCGCACGGCGCCCGCTACTCCCGGAGTCCCATGGCCTCGACCGGCTCCCTGCGCAGCGCCAGCCGGGTGGTCAGCAGCACGGTGCCCAGACCCAGCAGAGCAGCCCCGCCCAGCACCGCGGCCGCCCAGGCCGCGGGTACGGACGGCCAGGCCGAGCCGGTGAGCGCGAGGCTGACGGGCACCAGGACGGCGGCGGTGACCGCGGCGCCGAGGGCGAGGGCCACGCCGACCGTGATGCCCCCCTCCCAGGCCATCATGCGCAGGATCTGACGGCGGGTGGTGCCCACCAGCCGCAGCAGGGCGAACTCGCGCAACCGCTCGGTCGTGGCCATCACCAGGGTGTTGACGACGGCGATGGCGGTGAACAGGCTGATCATGCCGAGGAGCAGCCGGCCGACGGCCGTGGCCGACTCCTGCCGGTGCCTGCGGGCTTCGTCGTACGCGGCCCGGTCGCTCGTACGGGCCATGGGGTAGGCGGCAGTGAGGCTTTGGAGCTCCCGGCCGACCTGCTGGGGGTCGGCGTCGGGGGCGGAGCGGACCAGGACCGTCGGCGCGAGGGGGTCCGGTGTGTGCGCGGCGGCGAACTCGGTGGGGAGGAGGGCGTCGGCGAACCCCAGGTCGCGGTCGTAGACGGCGACCACCGTGGCGGTGCTCTCGCTGCCGTCCATCCAGCCGATCCGGAGCTTGGTGCCGACGCCGGCGCCGAGTCCGGAGGCCGAGCGCTGCCCCAGCGCGACGCCGTCCCCGCGCAGTTGGGCCAGCGAGCCCGCGGTGACCCCGGGATCGAGCAGCTCGGACAGCGCGGCGGAATCGACCACCTTGGCGCTGACGCCCCGTGAGCCGACGGTGCCGGGCGTTGCGTTGGACACCATGGTCGTGGCGGGTACGACCCCGCTGACCGCTGTGACGCCGGGCAGTTGGCGGGCCGCGGCGACGAAGTCCGGGGGGAGCCCGACACCGTCGGCCTGGACCACGTGGTCGGCCCGCAGCCTTCGACCGTCCTCGGCCGCGGCGGCCTGGGCCTTGACGCCGGGGACGAACAGCACCGTGCTGGTGAAGGCCACCGCCAGCACCAGCGGGGTGACGGCGGCGGCGAAGCGGCGGGGCTGGGCGCGCAGGGCCGCGGACGCGAGGAACCCCGCCACGGGGAAGAGCCTGCCCACCGGTCCACCGATCACCACACTGGCGACCCGCCCGATCACCGGTCCGAGCAGCGCCACCCCCAGGAGGAGCAGCAGGACCATGCTCTCGGCCGTGCCCGCCCCGCTCCGGCTGCCCGTGGAGGACGACAGCACCACGGCGCACACGGCGAGCGTCCCGGCCCCGAGCACCGTACGCACCCAGCCGATCCGCGGCGCGGGCGCAGCGGACTCGCGCAGAGCCTGGGTCGGTTCGACCCGGGACGCCCGGCGCGCGGAGGCCCACACGGCGAGTTGCGCGGTGCCGACGACCACGCCGACGACGGTCAGCAGTGCGGTGGGCCCGACGTGGAGCGGGACGTCGGAGCGGACCACACCGTGGTCGACGAGTACGCCGCGGAGCAGCGAGGCGACGCCGACCCCGACCGGGCATCCGACCAGCGCGGCGCCGAGGCTCAGGACCAGCGTCTCCATCGCGATCATCCGCCGCACCTGTCCCGAAGTGGCGCCCACCGCCCGCAACAGGGCCATCTCCCGCAGGCGTTGCCGGACGGTGAGCGCGAGCGCTCCCGCCACCACGAACGCCGAGATGAACAGGGACAGGATGCCGACGGTCCCGGCGAGCGAGGCCAGGCCGTCCCCGGGCCCGGGTGCGCCCGAGAACTCCCGCTCGCCCCGCTGGTCGCCGGTGCTCACCTCGGGCCCGGACCAGAGCTCCGCCCCGGTGGCCGGAAAGGCCGTGGCGAGGACCTGTTCGGCCTGTGCGGCCAGCGCCTGCGGGTCGGCCCCGTCCCAGGCCGTGATGCCGATCGCGTCCGCGCCCTTGGTGGTGCCCGCGAGCCGGGCCGCCTGGTCGGGGCTGAAGAAGAGGGCGCTCTGGCGGGCCAACTCCCGTGGGGGTGAGGCCAGTCCGGACACCGTGTAGGCACGGGGGGCGGTGGTGGTGGCCAGCCGCACGGAGTCACCGGGCCGGAGCCCGCCGCGTGCGGCCGTCGCCTCGTCGAGGACCACCTCGTCGGGGCCGGTCGGCGGGTGACCGGAGGTCAGGTGGAAGGGGGCGAGGACGGCGCTGGTCCAGGAGTGCCCGAGGGACGCCCCGCCCTGCGGGCCGGAGAGGACCTGCCCCGATCCGGTGATCACGGCGGCGGGGAAGGAGACCTCCGGGGTGACGGTCCCGGCGCCGGGCAGTGCGGCCAGCTTTCCGATCAGCGGATCGACGTCGGCCATCCGGGTCGAGCCGCCGATCACGACCGGGGCCGCCGCGTAGCGTTCGGTGGGGGTGCCCGCCCGCAGGGCGGACTCCAGCAGGACACCGCACGCGGCGGTCAGGACGAGGGCGAACGACAGTGCGGCGAAAGCACCCGCGAAGCCCGCCTTGCGGGCGCGCACCGTCTGCCAGGCCAGTAGGAGCATGCCGTTCAGCGCCTTCCCAGGTGGGCCATCCGGTCCGCGACCTGCTCGGGCGAGGGGTTGGCGAGTGCCTCGGCGAAGGAGCCGTCCGCCAGGAAGAACACCTGGTCCGCGTAGGAGGCGGCGACCGGGTCGTGCGTCACCATGATCACGCTCTGCCCCAGTCCGTCGACGACGTGCCGCAGCAGCCGCAGGACCTCCGTACCGGTGGTGCTGTCCAGGGCGCCCGTGGGCTCGTCCGCGAAGACGACCTCGGGTCGTGTGACCAGGGCCCGGGCGATCGCCACCCGCTGCTGCTGACCGCCCGACAGCTGGGTGGGCAGGTGCCGCACCCGGTCGGCGAGGCCGGTCCGGTCGAGGATCTCCCCCAGCCAGGCCCGGTCCGCCCGGCGCCGGGCCAGTCGCAACGGCAGCGTGACGTTCTGCTCGACCGTCAGGGAGGGCAGGAGGTTGAAGGACTGGAAGACGAAGCCGATCCGCTGCCGGCGCAGGACGGTCAGCTCGGTGTCGCCGAGCGCCCCCAGCTCCAGGCCGGCCAGCCGGACCTGCCCGGAGGTCGGGCGGTCGAGCCCGGCGGCGCAGTGCAGGAACGTGCTCTTCCCGGACCCAGAGGGCCCCATCACCGCGGTGAACCCGCCTCGGCAGAATTCCATCGACACCTCGCGCAGGGCGTGCACGGCCCCCGCTCCGCGCCCGTACACCTTGCTCACCCCGTCGAGCCGCACCGCCAGGTCCGGCTCCGAAGTGGAATGGGCCTGTTCCGGATCGCTGGAATCCGCAGTCCGAGAGAAAACGGGAATCCCCTCCTCGATGTGGCGCCCTGCCCTCATTTACCGCGAGCCTAGCCAGATCCACACCGCCCGCCCGGACCTCCGGCGGCGTCCGGACAGCGCTCCGGCGGCGGCTCCGGAGGCTCCACCCCAGGTCAACGGGCCACCGAGTCTGCTGGGCGGCCCGGCCGGGAGGGTCTGGACGTGGACAACCCATGGACACATCCATGCGAATCGCATGGGGCGTTCCATGGAATTCATCGCAGCCAAAAGGCCGCCCGAATACCGGGACCACACTTGTGCGGAATAACCGAACGTCGGCCTCCGGAATTTGACGAAGAAAACTTCCGGTCCGGCTTTCCGAACTTCCGATGGTTCGACCCCTGCGTCCGGGGCCCTATGAGGGGCGAGGGCCGGCGGAGAGCCAGCCCATCTCCTCGGCGATCCGAATGGCGTCCACCCGGCTGCGCCCCCCGGCCTTGGTCACCGCGGCGGCCAGATGGTTGCGGGCGGTTCCCGCCGAAATGAACAGCCGGGCGGCGATCTCCGAGACGGAGGCACCTTCCGCGGCCAGGCGCAGGGTGTCGAGCTCCCTGGGCGTCAGCGGGTTCTCACGCGCCCCCAGGGCGGCGAGGGCCAGCTCCGGGTCGATGGCACGCTCGCCAGCCGCCACCTTCCTGATCGCCGCCGCCAGCTCCTGGGCCGGGGCGTCCTTGCCGAGGAACCCGAGCACGTGAACGGACATCGCGCTGCGCAGATGCGCGGGTCTCGCCAGCCCGGTCAGGATGAGCGTCCCGCACGTCGGGAGCTTCTCGTGCAACTCGGCCGCGGCCCGGAGCCCGTCCAGACCGGGCATGTCGATGTCGAGCACCGCCACGTCCGGCCGGACCCGCAGAGCCGTCGGCACCACCAGGTCACCACGCTCGACGTCCGCGACGACCTCCAGGTCGTCCTCGTACGCGAGGAGTGCCATCAGCGCGCTGCGCACCATGGCCATGTCCTCGGCTAACAGAACCCTGATCATCCGCGTCCTCCCCTGTCAGGCAACCGCCGCCCGCGCAGCCCCATGAGACAACAGGGCCGCGGGCAGCCCGTATCCGATTGATCCACCATGCGTTACCGCGCGCGACGGAAACAACGGTGCGAACCCGATCGAACTACGGCCGGCCCTCCACGCACACGGATCCGGCACAACGGACCCGAAGTGGTCCAGACAACAGAAAGAGCCGCAGGTCAGATGACCTGCGGCTCTACCGCTGGAGCGGGCGACGAGAATCGAACTCGCGCTCTAAGCTTGGGAAGCTCATGTTCTACCATTAAACTACGCCCGCCTGATGAGCCGTCAGAGACCGCTCAATCCAGTGTCACTGTACCCCATTCGCGACTGTGGTTGCACGGCCCGCCCGGGGAGTGGTGGGGCGGGTGGGGGTGGGTGGGGGCGTACTGTGTGGGCCGCGTACGAGTGCTCCGACGGGTGGGTTCGGGGCGGCGAGCCACGGTGTGGAATGTCCGGAGCATCCCCTAATGTGACGCTGTCCCGGGGCGAGGTCCCACGGGGCGCGATGAGTACGGGTGAGTACTGGGTTAGGGATGGGAAGGGGATCGATGGAGCAGCGCGCCGTCGTTCGTTGTGCCGAGGGGCACCTGTTCAGCACCACCACGTTCCCGATGCAGAACCTCGGTCCGGGCCGGCTCGGGCCCGGGCGGCTGATCCGCTGTCCGCAGTGCGGGCGGCTGAGGAGTTCGGTGCTGGCCGACGTGCGGGAGCTGTCGGCGCCGCAACTGGACCGGGCGCTGCGGCTGGAGGCCGCGGAGTTCCTGGCCTGACGGTCGACGCGAGGACGGAACGGGCCCCGGGCGGATTCGTCCGGGGCCCTGTCGTGCACGTAACCTCGAAGCGTGCTGCTCTCTGACAAGGACATCCGGACCGAAATCGACCTGGGCCGGGTCGTCGTCGACCCGTTCGACCCGGCGATGATCCAGCCGTCGAGCATCGACGTGCGCCTCGACCGCTTCTTCCGCGTGTTCGAGAACCACCGCTACCCGCACATCGACCCCTCCGAGGAGCAGCCGGACCTGACCCGGCTGGTGGAGCCCGAGGGCGACGACGCGTTCATCCTGCACCCGGGCGAGTTCGTGCTGGCCTCGACGTACGAGGTCATCTCGCTGCCCGACGACGTGGCGTCCCGGCTGGAGGGCAAGTCGAGCCTGGGCCGGCTGGGCCTGCTGACGCACTCGACGGCCGGTTTCATCGACCCCGGTTTCAACGGTCACGTGACGCTGGAGCTGTCGAACGTCGCGACGCTGCCGATCAAGCTGTACCCGGGGATGAAGATCGGGCAGCTCTGCCTGTTCCGGCTCTCCTCGCCGTCGGAGCACCCGTACGGCTCGGAGCGGTACGGGTCGCGCTACCAGGGCCAGCGCGGCCCGACGCCGTCCCGTTCGTTCATGAACTTCCACCGCACCGACGTCTGATCCGGGCGGAGCGCACGCAGCACGGGCGGCCGCCCCTCGCCGATGACGGACGAGGGGGGGGCGCCCCGGGCGGGTGACCCCGGGGGAGGGCCCCCGGGGGGGGGGGGTGTGTGTGAATAACAAAAGAAGCAGGCGACCGGTTG
>NZ_JBHXTQ010000030.1:0-82768 GCF_042677305.1 Kitasatospora sp. NPDC127121
TGCACAACCTCCTTCAGGCCGCATAGCCGGACCGGCTGGCACTCGACCAGCTCTGCCCGTCACCGCTCAAAGAGCAATTACGGGACAGCCCTTAGGCCGCGAAGATGGTCCTGAAAGAAATCAACCACCCCCGGGAAAATCCCGTGCCCGCAGCAGTCTGGGCGGCACTGAGGGAGAGCCAGCTGTTCTCTCCTAGACCTCGGCGCTGGCTCGGCGTGCTAGGTGGGACGGCCCTGGACCGCGGCCGGGCCCACGGCCGGTGGTCTCCTTTGGCGACTCGTACGCCCAGTTCCGCAGGGAGCTTGTTGAATTCAGCGACTCAATTCGCGAACAGTTTGACGCGTCCACGCCTATTTTGTCGTCTCGTTGGGCCAGCATCATCGGGCGAACGAGTGAGCACCGCGAACTGCTGTGGTCGTCTGAGTGGGAGGCCGCGGAGCAACCCCCGCGAGCGCGGGGCCGATCGTGCTGCCCGGGGAGGTCGCCGTGGCCATCTAGAGCAACCCCCGCGAGCGCGGGGCCGATACTTCCTGACCTGCAGTGATTAGCGGGCGAGGGGCCTGATTGATTCAGTTCGATTGGTAGAGGCGCCGTCGAACAGTCGGTGCGTTGTTGCCATCTCTCCTTGCCCCAGGGCTGGTTGTTAGTGCCGTGGCCTACGTTCTCGAAGCGTACTCGCGCGTGGAGGTTGAGACGATGGTTGAGGGCCGTTGGCAGTGGTATCCGCCCGGGGTCGGGGGCTGGCTGGGCGTGCTGTGGGGTAGGTCCGTCGGGCAGAGTGTGGGCGGCGGTTGATGCCGGGTACCGTCACGGTATGACGACCAGCGACTTCGTTGTGGTGACGACGACCCATGACGACGAGACGAAGGCCCGCGAGCTCGCTTCGGCGGTGATCCGTGACCGCCTGGCCGCGTGTGCGCAGGTCTACCGCATTCAGTCCGTCTACTGGTGGGACGGCGCGGTGCAGGACTCCGCCGAGTGGCGGATCGACTTCAAGTCCCGGGCGAGCCTGGCTGATCGGCTGTGCGCGCGCATCGTTGAGCTGCACTCCTACGACACGCCGGAGGTCGTCGGGGTGCCGGTGATCACTGGATCGGCCGCCTACCTGGACTGGGTGGCAGCAGAGACGCGAAGCTGACCGGCAGTTACTCCAAGGAGGCCCGGATCTCGTCCCGAAAGGCCTGGGCCGCCGACGATGCCGGGAGCTGGTCGGCCCTCACCTCCCTGTGGGACCAGGCCAGCGCGAGCGCGGCCCGCACGGACAGGCTGCTCGCGGAGGCCGGCGTCCGACAGGCCGGAGCGGTCCCCATGGAGGAGGCCGGCCAGTGGGTGCGAGACGCCACCACCACCATGGACCAGGCCCGGCAAGACGGCAGGCTGCGGCTCTGCGCGCACCTGACCAGCATCCAGCCCGTGGCGCTGCTGACCGAGGCCCCGCGCCGAGTCGTCTGCTGGCCCTGCTACACCGAGGCCCGAGCGACTCGGACCTGTTCGACCTGCGGGTCTCTGGCGGGTTCGGCGTCGCTGCCGGGCGGTGTCGAGTCGATCGTGCGCGGCCCCGCGGTGCTGTACTCGCGGGTCATCTGTGCGCCGTATGCGGACCTCGGCCATCCGGTGGGGACGTTCGGCAACGGGTGGGGCTGAGGCCCCATCATGGGTGACCCGGCAGGACAGTCACAGAGAGGACACCATGAGCGCCACCATCCCCCCTAAACGCCAGGGAGCTTGGAGTCGGGGCCGCCGTGAGACCGCGGGCCCAAACCGCGGGCGGCACCCCCTGATGCCGCCGCCGGGCGAGATCCCGATCCCGGCGGACGAGGAGACCGAGGAGGACGACATGACCCCGCAGAAGGACCCCAGCGGCGGCTCGGGTGGAATCGGTGGCCCGAAGGCACCGCCGGCGGCACCGAAGACCCCGCCGCCGCCGGCCGACCCGCCGCCGAACCCCGAGAAGTGACTCCCCGGCCGGCCGTACGGCGGTGCGGCTGGCCAGTGCTACTCGTCACGGAACAGACGCCAGAGCGGGATCCCGATCGCGCGGGCGATCGCGCTGAGCTGGTCGAGCGTGGGCGGGACGAGGCCGGAGTAATCCCCGCGAGCGCGGGGCCGATCCCTCCAGCGTCCTCGGCGGCCTCATCCACTCGGAGCAACCCCCGCGAGCGCGGGGCCGATTGGTCCTGGCCCGGACCACCGTCCGGACGAACGGAGCAACCCCCGCGAGCGCGGGGCCGATACTTTCTGACCTGCGGTGATTAGTGGGCGAGGGGCCTGATTGATTCAGTTCGATCGGTTGAGGCGCTGTCGAACAGTCGGTGCGTTGTTGCCATCTTTCGTTGCCCCAGGGCTGGTTGTCATTGTCGTGGCCTACGTTCTCGAAGCGTACTCGCGCGTGGGGGTTGAGACGATGGTTGAGGGCCGTTGGCAGTGGTATCCGCCCGGGGTCGGGGGCTGGCTGGGCGCGTTGTGGGGTAGGTCCGTCGGGCAGAGTGTGGGCGGCGGTTGATGCCGGGTACCGTCACGGTATGACGACCAGCGACTTCGTTGTGGTGACGACGACCCATGACGACGAGACGAAGGCCCGCGAGCTCGCTTCGGCGGTGATCCGTGACCGCCTGGCCGCGTGTGCGCAGGTCTACCGCGTCCAGTCCGTCTACTGGTGGGACGGCGCGGTGCAGGACTCCGCCGAGTGGCGGATCGACTTCAAGTCCCGGGCGAGCCTGGCTGATCGGCTGTGCGCGCGCATCGTTGAGCTGCACTCCTACGACACGCCGGAGGTCGTCGGGGTGCCGGTGATCACTGGATCGGCCGCCTACCTGGACTGGGTGGCAGCAGAGACGCGAAGCTGACCGGCAGTTACTCCAAGGAGGCTCGGATCTCGTCTCGAAAGGCCTGGGCTGCCGACGATGCCGGGAGCTGGTCGGCCAGTGCGGACAGCTGTACTCGACCCATGGTCGTCTCTGCTTCGAACGTGGAGGCGAGGGCACGGCGGCCGACCTCGACGGCCTGGTCGACGGCGTCCGCCGTGAGGTAGCCGGCCGCGACGTCTCCGAGCACTGCGACCCTGATCTTCTGGTCGTCCTCGCCAGCGTGCTTGGCGGCCGAGCCCTGCCGGGGTGGAATCCCTGTCGCGAGCGCGGGGCCGACTCGGCCCTCGAACTCCCCGGCTCCGCGATCCGAGAGCAATCCCCGCGAGCGCGGGGCCGACCTTCGGCAACCGCGGACCGTTTTGACATGGTGAGAGCAATCCCCGCGAGCGCGGGGCCGACGCTTTCTGACCTGCGGTGATTAGCGGGCGAGGGGCCTGATTGATTCAGTTCGATCGGATGGCAGCCCGGAGGGGAGTCGATGTGTGACCGTCATATTTCTTTGCTCCTAGGCGAGTTGTCAGTGCCGTGTCCTACGCTCTCGAAGCGTACCTGCACGTGGAGGTTGAGACGATGGTTGAGGATCGTTGGCAGTGGTACCCGCCCGAGGTCAGGGGGTGGCTGGGTGCGCTGTGGGGTAAGTCCGCCGGGCGGGCTGGGGGGACGGCCAACCTTCTGCTGTCGCACATGCTGGACACTGCGGCGGTGGCCGAGATTGTCTGGGACCGCTACCTGCCGCCGGTGACGCGGTGGCGTCTGGACGCTCTGGCGGGGGGTGCGGGTAAGGGGCGGCGTCTGTTCGCCTGGTTGTGCGGGATTCATGACTGTGGCAAGGCCACCCCGGCGTTTCAGCATCTCGATGCCGCCGGCGAGGCTGCGGTCCGTCAAGCGGGGCTCACCTGGGACAAGTACGCGGTGAAGGGCTCGTCTTGGCGGCATGACAAGGCCGGTGGCCGGGTGCTGAGGGCGCTGCTCACTGACGCGAAGTGGCGTGAGGAACAGGTCGGTTGGGTCTGGCCGTTGGTCGCCGGCCACCACGGGCTGATCCCGACGTTGGGGCAGCTGAGCCCGCCGAAGAAGAACGAAAAGCTGCAAGGCAGTAGCCGGTCCTGGAAGCTCGCGCAGTCGGCGCTGGTGGAGGTGTTCTCGCGGGAGCTCGGCTATGAGGGGGAGTCGCCGCTGGCCGCGGTGGAGCCGGTGCTGGTGCCGAGCCGGGCGGCGCAGCTTCAGCTGTCCGGTTTCGTGGTGATGGCGGACTGGATCGCCAGCGACGAGCGGCACTTCACGGGTGTGTCCGACCTGGCGAAGGTGGCGATGCCTCAGGCGCGGCAGCGGGCTGCGGCGGCGTGGTCGAGGCTCGAACTGCGCGGTGGATGGGGTGCGTTGGCGGCGCCCGGTCCGGAGACGTTCCGGGACCGGTTCGGCCACGGGACCAGGCCTTCGCAGGAGTTGGTCCTCGACGTGGTGCGTCGGATGGGCGGGTCCGGTCTGGTGATCGTCGAGGCGCCGATGGGGGAGGGCAAGACGAAGGCGGCGCTGGCGGCGGCCGAGCTGATGGCAGCGCGTCACGGTGCGGACGGGGCGTTCCTGGGCATGCCGACCCAGGCGACGGCGGACCCGATGTTCACCCAGGTCCGGTCGTGGCTGAGCGAGGTCGGCGATGGGCTGGAGGGCCAGGTCGCGCTGCTGCACGGCAAGCGGATGTTCAACAAGGAGTGGCGCGGCCTGCTGGAGGGCGCGGGGGAGTGGGGGCAGGACGCCGACGACCCCTTCACTTCAGTGGGGGAGGACGAGTTCGGCATGCAGACCGACTGCTTCGACGGTTGCGCGGACGGGGAGCGCCGGGCCCCCGCCGAGTGGTTCCTCGGCCGCCGCCGGGGGTTGCTGAGCCCGTTCGCGGTCGGCACCATCGACCAGCTCCTGTACGCCGCGACCCGTACCAAGCACGTGATGCTGCGGATGGCCGGCCTGGTGGGCAAGGTCGTGATCCTCGACGAGGTCCACGCCGCCGACGTCTACATGTCGCAGTTCCTGCTGGAGGGCCTGTGGTGGCTCGGGCAGGCCGGCGTGCCGGTGGTGCTGCTGTCGGCGACGCTGCCGCCGGAGCAGCGGCGTCGCCTGGTCGCCGCCTACCTGGCCGGTACGCGGTCGGCGGAGGCCTCGGCGGCCCTGGAGCTTCCCGAGCCGGAGGGCTATCCGAGCGTCACGGCGGCCTGGGCGGGGCCGGACGGGCGGCCGGAGTTGTTGGTGGAGAGCACCGCATCCTGGCGTGAGGACCTTCAGGTGCGGGTCGAGGTGCTCGATGAACAGCCGGCGCGGACCGACGCCCAAGTCGCGCAGGATGCCGCCGTGGTCGACTATCTGAGGGAGCGGCTGGTCGACGGCGGGTGCGTGCTGGTCATCCGGAACACCGTGGCCCGCGCCCAGTCCACGTTCGAGGCCCTCCGCAAGGAGTTCGGCGCTGATGTCCGGCTCCTGCACGGGCGCCTGCACGCCGGCCACCGGGCGGACCGTACGCAGGAGGTGCTGAAGCTCCTCGGACCACCGACCGAGGGATCCGGGCGTCCCGGCAGGATGATCGTCGTCGCGACCCAGCTCGCGGAGCAGTCCTTCGACGTCGACGCCGATCTGCTGATCACCGACCTCGCTCCGATGGACCTGCTCCTCCAGCGCATCGGACGCCTCCACCGCCACGACGGCGTGCAGCGCCCCCGCCGGCTGTCCCGGCCCACCGTTGTCATCACCGGTATCCGCCTCGACGACGACGGCGTGCCGCAGATCCTGCGCGACTCCGAGGGGATCTACGGCCGCTATCTCCTGCTGCGCACGGCCGCCGAGGTCGAACGGGCGGCGAAGGCCGGCGCAGGCGCGTGGAGCATCCCGGGCCAGGTGCCGGACCTGGTCGCCCGGGTCTACGGCACCGATCCCGTCGTCCCGGCGGAGTGGGGCGAGGCCGAGGCGCAGGCGCGACAGGACTGGGAGAAGCGGCAGGCCAAACGTCGCGAGAAAGCCGCCCAGTACGTCCTGACCCGCGCCGGGGAACACGGTTCGCAGACTCTGGCCGGTCTGCACTACGGAGCCCACGGCACGCTGGCAGAGGGGCAGTTCGAGGCACTCGTCCGGGACGGGGACCGGAGCGTGGAGGTCGTGCTGGTGCGCCGTACCGGGGAAGACTTCCACGCGATGACGGGCCGTAAGCTCGGCCCCAACGGGACGGTCGCGGCCGAGATGGTGGACGACGTGCTCTCCGGGACGGTGCGCCTGCCCACCAAACTGACAAAGGTCGCCGAGCAGGCGCTCGGTCCGCTGTCGGGCTGGCGCGACCATCCATGGCTGCGATACAGCCTGGCCCTCGAACTCGACGAGCGCGGGGACGCTGCCCTCGGTGACTTCCAACTGCGCTACGACGACCTGCTCGGCCTCGTGGTGAGCGGAGGGCCCCAGCGCGCCCCAGTACCGATAAAGGCGAGGGGGTGAGTCGAACAGGTGTCGCCCCACCCCCTCAACCCCGCGACCGCGGGGCCGACTTGCAGCCGACCAGGGCCGGAAAACACGGCCACGGTCCATCCCCGCGCACCAAAGCAGGCGGGGCCGGGGGCAATTCAAGCATTCACCCCACAACAGGCATCCGCCGGTGCCACGATGAACCAGCAACAAGCTAAACATGGCCAGTTGGGAGATCAGCGCGTGCCTGGGTACAACCTTGTCGACGAACCGTGGCTGACGGTACGACCCGTCGGTGGCGGGCCTCCCGTGCAGGTGGGGATCGCTGGGGCCCTGGCCCGGGCCCACGAGTTCGAGGGCCTCGTCGTCGAGTTCTCCACGCAGCTCCCGGCCGTCCTGCGCCAGGTCCTGCTGCCCGTCGTCGCCGACGCCACCGGCGCGCCCCAGAACCCCGGGGAGAAGGGTGAGCGGCTCACCCGGGAGAGCGGCGGATTCACGAAGGACGAGCTGGGCAGCCTGGAGACCTACCTCGCCGATCACCGGGCGAAGTTCGACCTCTTCGACCCCGCCGCCCCGTTCGGGCAGGTCGCCGGGCTGCGCACCGCCAAGGACGAGACGAAGGGCTCCGCCGCCCTGGTGGCGACCGCGGCGAGCGGCAACAACGTCCCGCTGTTCGGCACCCGTACCGACGCGGACCCGCTCGACCTGACGCCGGCCCAGGCCGCCCACTGGCTCGTGCACGCCCACTGCTGGGACACCGCGGCGATCAAGACCGGCGTCGTCGGCGACGACCAGGTCAAGGCGGGCAAGACGACCGGGAACCCCACCGGCCCGCTCGGCCAGCTCGGCGTCATCATCCCCACCGGGCGCACCCTGTACGAGACCCTCCTGCTGAACCTTCCGCTCACCCCGCCCGACAACCTCGGCCTCCCGCAGTGGAAACGCGGCCCGCACGGCCCCGCCTGGCAGCCCCGCGCGGCCGAAGGCCTCCTCGACCTGTGGACCTGGCAGGCCCGGCGGATCCGCCTCATCCCGCACCAGGACGAGGCCGGGCAGCTGAAGGTGGCCCGGGTCGTCATCAGCGCGGGGGACCGGCTGACGCCCATGCCCGAGCAGGAGCCCCACACCGCCTGGACCTTCACCGCCCCCGCCAAGAAGTCCGCCTCCGCCCTGCCCGAGCGCAGGCCGCGCCGCCACACCCAGGGCAAGGCCGTCTGGCGCGGTCTGGAGGCCCTTCTCACGCCCACTCGCCAGGGCCCCGACGGCGGCTTCGAGACCAGCATCCTGCTCGACCAGATCAGCGCCCTGCAAGAGGACGACCGACTCCCCGCCGACTACCCGCTGCAGGTCGAGACCTTCGGCATGGTCTACGGCACCCAGTCCGCGATCGTCGAGGACGTCATCCACGACGCCATCCCCCTGCCGCTGCTCGCCCTCCAGCAGGACAGCGAGGCCCAGCTGCTCCTCCTGGACGTCGCCGAGCAGGCGGAACGGCTCGCCCAGGCCGTCAGCAACCTCTCCGCAGACCTGCGCCGGGCCGCCGGAACGGACCCCATCCCCTGGGACAAGGGCCAGCGACCGGGCGAGCTCCTCCTGCACACCCTCGACCCCCTGGTGCGCCGCCTGCTCGCCGGCGTCTGCACCGCCGGCGCGGACGACGAGGCCCTGGAGCGAGGCCGGCTCGCCTGGGAACAACTCGCCCACCGCCAGGCGTGGGACGTGGCGAACACGCTCCTGCTGGCCGCACCCGCCACCACCTTCGGCGGCCGCACGATCAGCCAGGGCGGCAAGGCGGGCAAGACGCAGACCTACCGGCTCGGCACCGCGGGCGCCAACTTCCGGCGCCGGCTCGACGAGATCCTTCCCCGGTACGCCGACGCCGTACGGGAAGCGGCCGCCGCGCGGGCGGCCGAGACCGGTCCCGCCCTCGACCACGACCCCGGAGCGGACTTTGACGACTGAGCACACCGCCGGCGCCGCCGCTGAGCACGCCACCCCCGCTGAGCGCATCGCCGCCGCTGAGCGCACCACCGCCGCCGCCCGACGGCGCCGGTACTGGGACGAGTTCACCGGCCCCGACCACAACTGGCGGTACGACCCCCGTACCAAGCAACCACGCCGGCCGCCCGGCGAGGACCTGGCGGCCCTGCGCTCCGGCCTCGGGCGCCCGGTCATGGACAGCCCCAAGATGTGGCCGCTCTACAGCTGCGAGGTCAACGACGTCCTCGCGCTGCGCGACGAGGTGTCCGACGAGCAGAAGGCCGAGCACGCCGCGCTGGCCCTCTACGGCCTCCACCAGCAGAGCCAGTCCAAGCCGATGCACCGCCGTGGCGTCAAGCTCGGGGAGGCGCTGCGAGTGCTGCGCCGCAGCGGCAAGGTCAGCGAGGAGGCGCTCGACACCCGGGTCGCGCAACTCGCGGGCGCCACCAGCGTGTCCGCGCTGCTGGTCCACCTGCGCGGGCTGATCACCCAACTGCGTTCCATCACACAGCCGTTGGACTACAGCCACCTGATGGCCGACATCCAGGCCTGGCACAGCACCGACCGGCGCCCGCAGGTCCGTCTCAAGTGGTCGATCGGCTACCAGGCGTGGAAGGACAAGACGCCCGCCGACTGAGCGCCCGACACACCCGGACCACCACCCCCGAGGAGAAGCGCATGACCGCCCGCCTCTACATCGACGTCCACATCCTGCAGACCGTCCCGCCGGCCAACCTCAACCGGGACGACAACGGCAACCCCAAGGAGGCGTACTTCGGCGGCAAGCGCCGCTCGCGCGTCTCCTCCCAGGCCTGGAAGCGTGCCACCCGCATCCACTTCGCCGAGAGCCGCGACCGGCAGGACCTCGCCACCCGCACCAAGCGGATCGCCGCCCAGCTCGCCAAGGGCATCGCCGAGCGTGCCGGCATCGAGGCCGAGGACGCGCAGCGGATCGCCGACGCCCTGATCAAGTCGACCGGGATCTCCGCCGGCAAGAAGGAGGGCGACACCGCCTACCTCCTCTTCTACGGGCGCCGCCAGCTGGACGGCATCGTCGACCTGGTCGCCGACACCGCCGCCGACCTCGCCGCCCTCGACGCCAAGGCATTGGAGGAGGCCGTCAAGGCGCTGCCGGTCAAGGAGCAGTTGCAGAGCGGTCACCCGGCCGACGTCGCGCTGTTCGGCCGGATGGTCGCCGACATCCCCGGCCTGAACGTCGACGCCGCCACCCAGGTGGCGCACGCGATCTCCACCCACGCCGCCGAACTCGAATTCGACTACTACACGGCCGTCGACGACGAGAACACCGCCGAGGAGACCGGCGCCGGCATGATCGGCACCATCGGCTTCAACTCCGCCACCCTCTACCGCTACGCGACCGTGGGCCTGCACCAGTTGCGCGGCAACCTCGGCGACGACAAGGCCGCCGTCGACGCCGTCGACCTGTTCGTCGACTCCTTCGCCCGTTCCATGCCCACCGGCTACGGCAACTCCTTCGCGCACCGCACCCGCCCCAGCCTGGTGGCCGTCGTCGTGCGCGCCGACCAGCCCGTGAACCTCGTGTCCGCGTACGAGAACCCCGTCCCGGCGAGCCGGGGCATCGTCGCCGAGTCCGCGCGCCGCCTCGCCGTGGAGTTCGCCACCGCCACCGAGCAGTGGGGAGACAGCCCGCTGTACGTCGGCATCTGCCACACCCTCGGTGCGGACACCGGCGCCGACGAGCCCGCGCAGCAGCTGGCGGAGGCCTTCGGCGCGAACCGCACCTTCACCGAGCTGCGCGACGGCCTGCGCACCGCCCTCACCGAGCGGGTGAACGACAACTGATGCCCGCCGACCCGACCCCCGTACCGGCCCCGGACCCGCAGGGCGAGGACCAGGCGGTCCTCGTCCTGCGCCTGGCTGGCCCGCTCCAGTCCTGGGGCGACCGCAGCGCCTTCAACCGCCGCGACACCCCGCCCCAGCCGACCAAGTCCGGCGTCGTCGGCCTGCTCGCCGCCGCCGCCGGACTTCCCCGCGAAGCGGACATCACCGGCCTGGTCGGCCTGCGCCTGGGCGTGCGCATCGACCAGCCCGGCACGCTGCTGCGCGACTACCACACCGTCAGCGACTACCGGGGCCGCCCGCTGCCCCAGAGCGGCGTCAACGCCAAGGGCGTCCAGAAGCCGACCTCCCCGGCCAAGGACACCCACGTCACCCACCGCTACTACCTCCAGGACGCGGTGTTCGTCGCCGCCGTCCAGGGCCCGGCCGGCCTCGTCGCGACGCTCGCCGAGGCGATCCGCCGCCCCGCCTTCCCGCTCGCCCTCGGCCGCCGCTCCTGCGTCCCCACCCAGCCGATCGCCCTAGGCACCGTGCGCACCGGAGCCCTGGAAGACGTGCTGGCGGACGAGCCCTGGCAGGCGGGCACCGCCGCCAAGGCCGCCTACCGCCGACGGGCCGAACGCGGTCCGGATCCGTTCTCGCCCCACCGGATCGACCTGGCCGCGACCTTCGACGACCCGGCCGGCGACGACACCTTGCAGGACGTCCCGCGCTCCTTCGCGCCCCGCGAACGCGGCTTCACCACCCGGCGGATCCGCCACGCCTGGCTCAACGTCCCCACCGGCATCGCCCCGTCCGCCCTGTCTGCCGCGTCCATCCCGCGCACCCCGCCCACCACGACCGCCCAACCGGCCACTGCGGCCGGCGGCCACGACCCGTTCGCCCTGCTGGGCTGGTGACCAGATGACCTACCTCTCCCGCGTCCGCATCAACCCCCTGCGCGCCGCCAGCCGCACCCTGCTCGCCAACCCCCGCGCCCTACACGGCGCCGTCACCGCAGGCATCCCCGACCCCGCCGCCGGCGACCGGATCCTCTGGCGCCTCGACGCCGACCACCCACGCCGCCCCACGCTGCTGGTCCTCACCCCCTCCAAACCCGACTGGACCCACATCGTCGAACAGGCGGGCTGGCCCGACGCCGAAGGCGAGCACTACGCGGTCCGCGACTACAGCCCGCTGCTCGCCCAGCTTGCCGTCGGCCGCGAATTCGCCTTCCGGCTCAAGGCCAGCCCCGTCCAGAACACCTCCAAGCCCGCCAAGGCGAGCCCGCACCGTACCAAGACCGCCGCCGAACTCCACCACCGTTCCTACCGCATGGCCCACCGCACCGCCGCCCAGCAGCTCACCTGGTTCCTCGAACGCACCCAGCGCTGGGGCTTCACCATCCCCGAAGCGCGCACCGACAGCGCGGCACCGGGCCTCGAACCGCCGGCCTCGGACACCCCCGCAGAGGCACAGCAGCCCGCCCGGGAGGCCCGGATCACCGACCGCAGCCGCAGCACCTTCACCAAGCCCGGCACCCGCAGCCCGGTCACCCTCACCACCGCCACCTTCGAAGGCCGACTGCGCATCACCGACCCAGGGCTCCTCCAAGCCGCCCTCCTCGGCGGCATCGGCCCCTCCAAGGCCTACGGTTGCGGCCTGCTCACCCTCGCCCCGCTGCCGACCGGACACCACTGACCGATGGCCGACATCTGGTGGAAAGCCCACCCCCACGACCTGCACCGCCTCGCCGACCGCGTCTCCAGCGTCTACGTCGAGCGCAGCCACATCGACCGCGACGAGAACGCCGTCGTCGTCATCAACAAGCGCGAGACCGTCCGCGTCCCGGCCGCCATGGTCGCCGTGATGCTCCTCGGCCCGGGCACCCGCATCACCCACGGCGCCGTCAACCTGCTCGCCGACTCCGGCACCACCGTGTGCTGGGTCGGTGAGCAGGGCGTGCGGATGTACGCCGCAGGACTCGGCCCCAGCCGTGGCGCGGCCCTCCTTAACCGGCAGGCCTGGCTGGTCAGCCGCACCAAGGAACGCCTCGCCGTCGCCCGGACCATGTACCGCATGCGCTTCCCCGGCGAGGACGTCAGCGCCGCCACCATGCAGCAGCTGCGCGGCCGCGAGGGCGCCCGCATCCGCAAGCTCTACCAGGCCGAGTCCCGCCGAACGGGTGTTCCCTGGAACGGCCGGGTCTACAAGGCCGGCGACGCCCACGCCGCCGGCGACGACCTCAACCGCCTCCTGTCGGCCGCCAACGCCGCGCTCTACGGGATCTGCCACGCGGTCATCACCGGCCTGGGCGCCAGCCCCGGCCTCGGCTTCGTCCACACCGGCCTGGCGACCTCGTTCGTCCTCGACATCGCGGACCTCTACAAGGCCGAATACACCATCCCCCTCGCCTTCGACCTCGCCAAGCAGGGCCACACCGAGGAACGCGACGCCCGGCTCGGCCTGCGCGACCGCATCGCCGAGGACAAACTGCTCGGCCGCATCGTGAACGACGTCAAGGCGCTCCTCAGCCCGGACGGCACCGAGATGCCGGACGTCGAGGTCAACGAACTCTGGGACGAACGCGTCGGCACGGTCCAGGGCGGCGTCAACTGGTCCGGGACGGAAGGCACGCCGACGCCCTCCGTCTCCGACCCGGGCATGGGAGACGAACACCTGGCCATCATCGGCCCGGAGTTCACCCAGGACACGGACAGCCCATGACCGTCATCATCCTCATCGCCGCCCCCGAAGGCCTGCGCGGCCACCTCACCCGCTGGATGGTCGAAGTCAACGCCGGCGTCTTCGTCGGCACCCCCAGCCGCCGCATCCGCGACCGCCTCTGGGACCTCCTCGCCACCCGCATCGGCGACGGCCAAGCCGTCCTCGTCGAACCCGCCACCAACGAACAGGGCTGGACCGTCCGCACCGCCGGCAAGGACCGCTGGAAGCCCGTAGACTTCGACGGCCTGATCCTCTCAGCCCGCTCCCGCCGATAAACCCGCAGGTCACGAAGCATCGGCCCTGCACGCGCGGGGATTGCTCCCCTTCCTGGCTGTCGTCGGCGACGGCCAGGCCGTAGGCCCCGCACGCGCGGGGATTGCTCCGCGTGGGCGTTGCGCACCGCGCCGGCCACCCCGTAGGCCCCGCACGCGCGGGGATTGCTCCAAGCCCGACGTCTACGCCGCGACCCTGGCCTCGTAGGCCCCGCACGCGCGGGGATCGCTCCTCGGAGGTCATGAGTAGGGGCCACATCGTGGAATCGGCCCCGCACGCGCGGGGATTGCTCTGAATTCGCTCTGACCTAGGAGGGCTGCATGGCATCAGCCCCGCATACGCGGGGACGGGCTGCTTCAGGGGCGAAGTGCCCGGTGGAGGGCCTGTTTTCAGATGTGCGGTGCTCTGGGAGCATGGTGCGATGGATCATCGGCAGATAGTCAGTTCCGGCTCGCCCCTCGAACCCCAGATCGGCTTTTCCCGGGCAGTCCGCAAGGGGTCACACGTTGCAGTCGCGGGGACTGCTCCCATCGGGGACGGTGGGACGACCGTGGGGAAGGGCGATGTGTACGCCCAGACCGTCAGGTGTCTGGACATCGCGGAGGCCGCGCTGAAGGAGGCGGGGGCATCGTTGGGGGACGTTGTGCGGACCCGTCTCATGCTCACCGATGTGACGCGTTGGAAGGAGGCCGCGCGAGCGCACGGGGAGCGGTTCGCGTCGGTCCGTCCGGTCTGCACCGTCGTTGAGGTCTCGCGCTTCATCGATCCCGAATGGCTCGTTGAAGTGGAGATCGACGCCATCCTCGACTGATTCCGGACGGCGCTGGTCGCGGCCACACGTGGGTGGCTGCGACCAGCGCTGTGGTTTTTCGTAGCGGGCGGGTGTGCCGCCCCAGTGGGCGCCGTTCCTTGACCCGCCTGCGCGGGGCCGTTCGGACCGGGGCCCGGGGTTCGAGGGAGGAAGGGGAGGAACTGCTTCTACTCCGCCACCTGGACCTCGTCGGCCTGGAGCCCCTTCTGGCCCTGGACCGCTACGAAGGTCACCTTCTGGCCCTCAACCAGGGACTTGAAGCCGCTTCCCTGGATCGCCCGGAAGTGAACGAACAGGTCCGCTCCGGACTCAGGGGTGATGAAGCCGTAGCCCTTCTCGTCGTTGAACCACTTCACCGTGCCGTTCTGCCGCTCTGCCACAGCCACTCCTGGTTTTCCGAGGATCGAGGATCTACGAGACGCAACGTGCCGATCATGGCAGGGCTCGGGGTCTCGGCGGGGCTGTAACGCGAAGTTGGTCGGTCCCTGCGGCGAGGAGCCACCCGGACCGGTGACGGCACCGCAGGTGCCGCACGCGCCGGAGTCCCGGCAGCCGTCCCTCGTCCATCTGCACAGACATGATCGGGTAGCCCGGCGGGCCGGCCTGAGTACCCGTACTCAGGCCGGCCCGGCCGTGCCGCCGGAGCATGGGGGCATGCACCCAGCAGCAACACCGAGGATCGGCATCACCGCCGTCGGCTCCCACCTGCCGGCCCGTCGGCTCACCTCCCAGCAGCTCCAGGACGAGGTCACCGCCGGTGGCCGACTCGCCCTGCCGGAGCGGATGTTCGAGAAGGCGACCGGCATCCGCACCCGGCACTTCGCCGCCGATGGCGAGTACGCCTCCACCCTCGCGGTCGGCGCCGCCCGGCGCGCCCTCGCCGCCCGCGGGCTTCGCCCGCAGGACGTGGACCTGCTGCTGTTCGCCTCCGCGACCCGGGACGTGTGCGAGCCCGCCACCGCCCACATCGTGCAGGCCGAACTCGGCACCCGTGCGCATGCGTTGGATGTCAGCAACGCCTGCAACAGCTTCCTCAACGGGATCGACCTGGCCCGCGCGATGATCCTGGCCGGCCGGGCCCGGCGTGCCCTGGTCGTCACCGGCGAGACGCCCAGTCGGGCCATGCTCCGCACGCCGTCCTCCCCGGCGGAGTTCCGGGACGGCTTCGCCGGCTACACCTTCGGCGACGCCGGGGCGGCCGTCGTCGTCGAGGCCGTGGAGCGGGGCGGCATCCTCGACGTCGGGACGGAGACGGCCTCCGAGCACTGGCCGGCCGGCGGCATCCCCGGCGGCGGCTCCCGCCACCCGCGCGGCGACGAGTACAGCTACTTCCGGGGCGGCGGCAAGGAACTGCGCGGCATCTTCGAGGAGATCGGCCCCGCGGCCCTGGCCCGGCTCGCCGCCCGCACCGGCCTCGGCTGGGACGACTACGCCCGGGTGCTGGTGCACCAGGTGACGATCCCCTACCTGGAACGCTTCGTCGAGCTGACCGGGGTGCCGGCCGGGAAGCTGGTCCTGACGGTGCCGGAACTCGGCAACGTCGCCAGTGCCACGCTGGGCGTGCAACTCGACCGAATAAGCGACACGTTGGCGCCCGGCGACAAGGTGCTGCTGATCGGGCTCGGCGGCGGCGTCAGCCTCATGACCATGGTCTGGGAGGCATCGTGAGGACCGACCTGTGGGTGGTGGTCCCCGCCTACCAGGAGGAGGCCCGGATCGAGGGCGTGCTGCGCGCCCTCGCCGCCCAGCGCGACCGCGACTTCACCCTGCTCGTCGCCGACAACGGCTCCACCGACGGCACCGTCGCCCTGGCGCGCGCCTTCGCCGCCCACGCGCCGTTCCCGGTCGAGGTGGTGGTCGAGCCGGAGAAGGGCGTCGGCTCCGCAGTGGACACCGCCTTCCGGCACGCCGTCGCCCACGGCGCCACCCTGCTCGCCCGCACCGACGCCGACTGCCTGCCCGAACCCGGTTGGACGGCCGCGGCCCGCGCCGGGCTGGTCGCCTCCGGCGGGCTGGTCTGCGGCCGGGTCACCGCCCGCCACGACGAGCACGGCCCGGCCGGGCGCGCGGTGTTCCTGGTGCTGGTCGCGCTCGGCGCCTTCTTCGGCCGGATCCGGCCCGCCCACCGCCGCCGACACGGCTACCTGACCTCGTACCGGATGCACGCGGGCAACAACATGGCGATCACCGCCGAGCTCTACCTCGCCGTCGGCGGCATGCCCCGGCGGCCCTCACCCACCGACCGGGCGTTCCTCAACAGGGTCCGCCGGCACACCACGGCGGTGGTGCGCCGCCGCGACATGGTGGTGCAGAACTCCACCCGGCGCATCCGCGCGTACGGCGTGGTGGGCACCGCGCGCTGGTACCTGGAGCGCGGCGCGGGGCCGCGCGCCGTCGACGTGCGCTGACAGCCCGCGCGCGCCCCGTGCGCCCGGCGCCGCGCGCGCCTCGCTCCTTGCCGACCCTTTCCCGACCGGACCCGCTCCGTTCCGCTCCGCAGCCCGCCGAAGGACCCCGCCATGCTCGACCGGCTCACCCACGCCCTGCGCACCGACCACCCCGACCGGCCCGCCGTCCTGCGCCACACCCGCCTGGGCACCGTCCGCCCGGTGATCCGCCGCGGCGAACTCGCCGACCTGGCCGACGGCTACGCCGCCGCGCTGCACGCCCACGGCCTCGGCCCCGGCGACACCGTCGGCGTCGCCGTCCGGCCCGGACCGCGCGCACTGGCCGTCATGCTCGCCGCGCACTGGCTGGGCCTGCGCATCGCCGTCCTCGACCCGACCGCCGGGCCCGACGTGCTCGCCGCCCGGCTCACCCTGGCCCGCCCTGATCTCGTCCTCGCCGACGCCGCCGCCCAGGCGGTGGCCGGCTGGGCCGGGCCGCTCGCCCGCCGCGCCGACCTCGCCCTGCCCCGCCTCACCGCACTCGGCCCGGTCGCCACCCTGGGCCGCCGCCTGCCCGGCTGCGCGCCGCACCTGCGCCCTGCCGGCGCGACCCCGCCCGCCCGGCCTGACGGCGGCCCGGAAACGGACGCGGTGATCGTCTTCACCTCGGGCACCACCGCGCGCCCGCGCGCCGTCGTCCACACCCGGGACGGGCTGGCCGCCGGGCTGCGCACCGTCGCCGACCTGGTCGACCCGCGTCCCGGGACGGTCGTCCTCGGCGGGACGTTCTTCGTCCTCGTCCCGGCCCTCGCCGCGGGCGCCGCCGTCGTGCTGCCCGCCCGCCGCCCCGCCGCGCTCGGCCGCCAACTCGCCCGGCTCGACCCCGCCCACACCTACCTCACCCCACCGCAACTGCGCGCCGCCCTCGCCGCCGGGGCCCGTTTCACCGGCCGGGTCTGGACGGGCTCCGCCCCCGCCGACGCCGCCCTGCTGCGCCGGGTCAAACAGTCCGGCGCCCACCAGGCCTGGAGCGTCTACGCGCTCACCGAACTGTTCCCGGCCGCCGCCGTCGAGGAGGCGGACAAGAGCGCCCACGACGGGGACGGCGACCTGGTCGGAGCCCCCCTGCCCGGCGTCCGCGCCCGGATCGCCACCGGCGGTGAACTGCTGCTCACCGGCCCGGGCGCCCGCCAACGCTACCTCGGCGAGGACCCCGACCCCTGGGTGCGCACCGGCGACCGCGCCGCCCTCACCCCCGACGGACGGATCGTCCTCGCCGGCCGCCTCAAGGACATGGTGCTGCGCCGCGCCGAGAACATCTACCCCGGCCTGTACGAACCGACGCTGCACCTGCCGGGCGTCGAACTCGCCGTCCTGGTCGGCGTTCCGGCCGGGGACGGCGACGAGCGGCTGGTCGCCCTCGTCCAGCCGGCGCCGGGCACCGACCCGCGGCGCCTGCGCGAGGCCCTGCGCGGGCCGCTCGACCGGATGGCAGCGGCCCGGCCGGACGCCGTCCTGTTCGGCGAGGTCCCGCTCGCGGGCCGCTCCCGCAAGCCCGACCGGGCGGCGGCCGCCGCTTACTGCGTACGGGAGTCGGCCCGGTGACCGACCCCATGACCGCACCGGCGCCCGCACCGGTGAGCGCACGGACACCCCCGCCGCCGCCCGCACCGACGACCCCACCCGCCGCCGCCCGCCGGGCCCGCCGCCGGGACCGCCGGGTCTACCTGCGCAGCCACCCCCTGCTCTTCGCCCTGCTCGCCGCCACCCGCCGCCGCCCGGTGGTCCGGCTCGGCCGCACCGTGCTGGTGCACGGCACCGAGGCCTACCGCGAAGCGCTCACCAAAGTCCCGCTGGACCGCACCGCACCCGGCACCACCGGCGGCGCGGCGGCCGAACTCACCGACGGCGGACTGCTGTTCGACCAGGACGGCGCCGAACACCGCAACGCCCGCCGCGCCCTGGCCGGCGGCCTCGACACCGCCGCACAGCAACGGATCCGCCCGCACTGGCAGGCCGTGCTCGCGAAGCGGATCCCGGACCTGGCCGCGGGCGAGATCGAACTCGTCGCACTGGCACGTGAGTTGGCCGGTGTCACGGCCGCCGCCCTGACCGGCGCGCAGTCGTGCCCGCACCGCCTCGCCCACGCCGCGGCCGAAGTCGCCGCCCACGCCGCCCGCGACCACCTCCCCGGCCCCCGTCGCCGCGGCCCGGACGCGGCCGCCGCCACGGTCGACGCCGCCGCCCGGCTCGCCGCCCTGCTGCCCGCCGCGCCCGACGCACGCGGCGCACGCGGCGCACGCGACGCCATGGTGGCCGTCGCCGCCGTGAACACCACCGTCGCCGCACTGCCCCGGGCCGTCGCCTGGTGCGCCGACGCCGGGCTCTGGCCGACCGTGAGCGAGACGACCGCACCCCGCCTCGCCGCCGAACTCCTGCGCCTGACCGCCCCGTCCCCGCTGCTGCCCCGGGTCGCCGCCGCCGACACCACCCTCGCCGGGCACCCCGTACGGGCCGGCGACCGGCTGGTCCTGGTCGCCCGGCACGCCGCCCGGGCCCACCGCCGCGGCCCGGCCGACGATCCAGCCGCCACCCAGGCCGTCTTCGGCGCCGGCCCGCACGCCTGCCCCGGAGCCGGTCTGGCCCGCGCCCTGCTCGCCGACCTCCTCCTGGCGCTCGCCCCCCACCACCCGGTCGTCACCCGCGCCCGGGTCGACCGCCGCAGCGCCCTGCCCGGCTACGCCGAACTCACCGTCCGACGGGGAAGATCCTGATGCACCTCGCCATCACCGGCGCCACCGGCTTCTGCGGCGCCCACCTCGCCCGCACCGCCGCCGCCCTGGGCCTCGAAGTCTCCTGCCACGGCCGCCGCCCCGGCCCGGTCGGCCACCACCGCCCCTGGGACGCCACCGAGGGCGACCCCGACTTCACCGGCGCCGACCTCGTCGTCCACTGCGCCGCCGCCGTCGCCGACCTGCCCCCGGGCGATCCCGCCGAAGCCCACCAGCACGCCGTCAACGTCACCGGCACCGAACGCGTCCTGCGCGCGGCCGCCGGCCGCCCCCTCGTCCACGTCAGCAGCGCCAGCGTCTACGACCCGCGCACCACCGCCACCCTCGCTGCCCCCGCCGTCACCGAGGACCACCCCACCGCCGCCGGCCACCTCAACGCCTACGGCCGCACCAAAGCGGCCGCCGAACGCCTCGCCCTCACGGCCGGTGCCGTCGTCCTGCGCCCCCGCGCCGTCTACGGCCCCGGCGACCCCCACCTCGTCCCCCAACTGCTCGCCCGCGCCCGGCACGGCCTGCTCCCGCTGCCCGGCTGCGACATCCCGCTCAGCCTCACCGCCGTCGCCAACCTCACCGACGCCTGCCTGTCCGCCCTCGGCCTCACCGGCACCCCGCCCTGGCCGCCCGGCGCCTACAACATCGCCGACGCCACCCCCTACCGCCGCGACGACGCGCTGCGCCACGTCCTCACCGCCCACCGCCTTCCCGCCCGCATCGCCCACCTCCCCGCACCCCTCGCCCGCCTCGCCGCCCGCACCACCCGCATCCCCGGCCTCACCCCCTACACCGTCGACCTCCTCACCCGCAGCGTCGTCCTCGACCTCACTCGCGCCCGCACCCAGGGCTGGACCCCCACCCACACCCTCACCGACTACCACCCCTGACCCCCGGCCGGGCCCGGGCGCTGCGGCCGTGCCCATCCGACTCGCCGAGCCGTACCTCGCAGACCTTCTCCGCGCCGGCGACTGGTCAGGTCAGCTCGACGAATCGGTGGATGCGAAAGCACGTGAGGTGGTCGGGCTCGATGCTCGCCGAGTCCACCCGGTGGCGGCCGGCGCCGAGATCGAGAACGGTGCTGTCCGCGAGCGTCCCGACCTCGGTGCCGAAGTAGGCGGCGTCGAACATGACGAGCTCGCCCGTGGTTCTCAGTACGGGTCCCTTCTCCCACTCGGCGGTGGGAAGCCCGGCCAGAACGAGGTCGGCGACACCTTCCTCGCTCTCCGCGTAGCACCAGCGGACGAGGACTCGGTGTTCGGGGAGGTAGGCGGTGGACATCGGTTCGTCCCCGAGGACGAGCGCCTCGGCTCCCTCCGGAAGGTCGAGGACACCGACGAGTTCCACCACTTCGCAGGCCCGGTCGTAGTCGCCCTCCGTTCCCGACCAGTGCGACAGGGCATCGCGTGGGACCACGATGAACGGGCCGCCCTCCGTCTCCAGCCAGGTCAAGGACATGCCGCCTCCAGTGCCACGATCCCCGTTCCGTCGCGACAGCGTATGCGCTCGGGCTGACATCGCGGCCTCGCGCCCGTTGTGGTCGGAGGTGCACGGTGACCAGCGTCGAGGAACTGACCACGCGGGCGACGCTCGGTTCGACCCGGGTGGTGCCGGTGGTCGGTCACGCAGTGGCCGCCCACGGAACTCGTCGCCACGTCCGGTCGCCCCGGTCGCGGAGGGAGTCGGGTGGTGGTACCTCGGTGGGCCGTCAGTTCCAGGGCGAGCGCCTCGACATCGGCCTGTCGGAGCCGTGAGCGCAACGGCTGTTCCGACAGGCCGATATCCGGACCTACCGGCATCGTTGCAGCGCCTCGGCTCGCGGGCCTTCGCCGAGCTCCGGCCGGCTGGGCTCACCCCGGGGGAGAGGGGCGCGGAGCCGGTCAGGGGCGGGAGAGGCGGCCCCGTCGGGGGAGGCGGGCGATGAGGAGGATCGCGGTTCGGGCCGTCAGGTAGCCGAAGGCGGACGGGATGAGGAGCTGGGGCACCATTGCCGCGACCGACGCGTGGCCGCCGAGGAGTACGGGGGTGAGTACGGGCGGTGCCGCCAGGACGGTCGCGGCCAGGGCCGCGTTCCCGGCCGTCCGGGCGGTGAAGGCCAGGGCGGCACCGGTGGCGAGCGGGGCCCAGGTGCCGAAGCCGGAGGTGAGGAGCCGCTCGGCGGACTCGCCGGTGATCGTGGCGCCGATGCCCAGGGCCGTGACCATGGCTGCGACCAGCCAGAGCCCGGCACCGGTCCTGCGGGTCCGGTCCGGCGGGGCGACCAGCAGGACGAGGGTGTTGAGCGCGATCAGCCCGAACCCCCGGGGGCCGAGGCCGAGTTCGGCCGCGGTGCGGAAGTCCAGGTCGAGCAGCCCGAGGCGGCACATGGCGTAGAACAGCGGTGCCAGTACCAGCGACACCAGGGCCAGGGCCCGTGCGGCCGACCAGCGGCCGGCCACGACCGCGCACGCCGTCAGCACAGCGGGGACGAGCAGCGACGTCGCCGCCAGGAGCGCGCCTCCCACCGGGGCTCCGGCGGGGAAGCCAGGGGACTCGGGGCTGATGGCGAGCCGCAGGTTCCGCCACAGGTAGGTCGCCGCGTACGTTCCGGCCAGCATCGCGGCGAGCGGCGCCGCGGTGGCGAACGCCCGGCCCGGCGGCTGGTGGGAGACCATGCCCAGTCGGAGCCGGGCCCCGTGCCCGGCGACGTCGGCCACCTCGCGCAGTCCCGTCGCGGGGCCGGAGCCGGCGATCCGGTGCTGGGCGAGGTCGGCGACCTCCGCGAGTGCACCGGCGCCGTAGGAGGCCGGGTACAGCCGGAGGGCCCGTTGGAGCAGGCGCGTGTTCAAGGGGTGCTTCGAGGTCATGCCGTGCCTCCTGCGGGACGGGTCCAGGTCTGGGTCAGGCGCCGGTCGGCCTCGCGCAGTGCGGAGCGCAGGCGTTCGGCCTCGTTCCTGAGCGACTGTTCACCGTCCGGGGTGAGGGCGAACACGCGCCGGGGGCGCCCGTCCACCGTCTCCTCGCGTTCGACGCGGATCAGTCCCTCGGCCAGGAGCCGGTCGAGGGTGCCGTACAGGCTGCCGGCGCCGAGCCGTACCCGGCCTTCGGAGATCGCGGCGACCTCGTCCCCGAGCGCGTAGCCGTGCCGGGGCCGGTCGGCCAGAGCGGTGAGGAGCAGGAAGGTCGGCTCCTGCATGGAGCGTTTGTTCTTCACGTTCGACACCATAGTACGGTGACCGTAGTGTCTGGCAAGGCCCCTGTGAAACGATCCCGGACTCGGCAGGAGCACACGCTTCCGTCGGGGTGGCCGTCGTTGTGGGTGGTGCCGAATAGTGTGCGGGGCATGGCTACTGTCAAGGAATCAGCACCTCCCAGGCCCATCGTCCCGGGCGATGTCGTCGCGGCGTTCTCCGAGTACCTCGGCGAGTGGACAGCGGCACAGATCACCAATCTGGACCCGGACCACCAGCGCGCGGGCGTCCTGCACCTCGACTGGTCCGGTCCGGAGCCGGTGTCCGTGGCGGAGCTCGGCGACGTCGTGCCGCTCTGGGGTTCTCTCGGTCTGTCGCATTGCCACTACGAGTGGGTGCTCCCTCGGAGCTGCAAGGTCATCGGGACGCTGCCGCTGCTGCACGGCCAGCCGCCGAGCAGCTACGCGTTCGGGTGGGGCATGGGGCTCGATCTGGCCCTGGCGCGGCGCCGACGGCAGGGCGACGAGTCGCAGTGGCGTGACCCGTGGGCGAAGAGCATCACCGGCGCTGAGTTGAACGACTCTCCCGCGGGGCCCGCAGATCCTGACGAGGAGACGCGTCGGCTGACGGTTCGGGCTGTGGAATCGCTGGACTGTGCGCGGCTCGTCGAGCGGTATCCCGCGCTGACCGGCCTGACGCTCAGCGGGCCGGTGACCTTGTCATCGGCATCGAGCCTCAACGAGTTGACTTCGCTGAAGCACCTCAGGCTCTCCGACGTCTTCGGGATGGTCGAGGCGGACTGCCTCCTGCCGGGGCGTGTTCCGGCGCTGGAGGAGTTGGAACTGGTCAGTGTCCCCGCGGAGTATGCGACGGCGATGAGGAGGCTCTGGCGGCCCGAGGAGCGCGAGGGCGTCTACCTCACGGTCGCCAAGCCCCGCAAGCCCCAGTGGCTCGCCGAGAACCTCAACAATCCGCTCCGGAACTGGGACGGCCGCGAGCAGATCAGCGCCGCGGTCTACAAGAAGGCGCTGGCGCAGTACAGGGCGACGCGGCGCGCGGTGCTGGCTGCGCTGGCTTCGGGGGAGCCGGCGGAGGTCCTGACGCCGAGGCTCGTCGAGCTCGGGGAGCAGTTCGGCGAAGCCTTCAACGAGCTCGACGCGCGCGCCGGATTCATCGAGACCGTTGAGCGCGAAGAGCTCTACGACGCGCTCGGCGCCATCATCACCGAGGCTGCAGCCGAGTCGGAAGCCGATCTGGCCTGGGCCGGCGACGGCCTGATCGAGGGCTGCGAATCCGTCCGCGACTGGTAGGGCGGTGCTGCGGCGAGCCTCATGGCCTCCACTCGTCGGCGAGGAGCCCGAGGACGGCCTCGTCCGCGAACTCGCCGCACACCCAGGCGGATCGGCGGAGGGTTCCCTCCAGGGTGAAGCCGGCCCTGCGGGCGGCCGCGATCATCGGAGTGTTGTCGGCGAGGGTCTCCAGTTGCAGCCGGTGCAAGCCGCGTATCGCAAAGCCGTACTGGCAGAGCACCCTGACCACATCGGTGCCCAGGCCCCGGCCGCGCAGGCCGGGGCGTAGGGCGATTCCGAGGTGGGCTGTGCGGTTGTGGGCGTCGATGCCCCAGAGCACGGCCTCCCCGGCCAACTCCCCTGAGGCCAGCTCCAGTACGGAGAAGCAGGCCGCGTCGTCCGAGGGCGGGGCCGGCGCGTAGGGGGAGTCTGCCGAGCCCGGGGAGATGGGCCGCCAGGGGCGGGTGTCGGCCCGGGAGCGGGTGGCGACGTCGTCGTACAGTTCGGTCTGCAGAACGGCGACGTCGCTCTCGTGGCGTGCGCGGAGGGCGACCTTGAGTCCTTGTATCATGTCACATTGCTACCAGGATCGTATCGGCCGCTCAACCGAATTAGACCCTCTCCGGCGCGTTGCACCGTCGCCGTCATCGGGAGTGCCGGAGAGGGGAGTTCGACCGAAGTCAGAGTGGCGGCAGGCGGCGGGCCAGGAGCTCCGCGCCGGTGCCGTTCAGGGTGCTGAACAGGACCGTCGTGCCGAGGGCGTCCACGCTGGGGGCGCTGGAGGCGCCGGGCCGTTGGCTGCCGTCGGCCGCCGTGCTGACGCGTTCGATCCGGCCGGTCCACAGGTCGCGGCGGAAGACGTCCGCGACGCCGTTGGTGTCGCCGGGGACGAGAGCGGCGGAGTCGGAGGCGAAGTAGACCCAGCGGTCGTCGGCGGTCATGACGGCGGGCTGGGAGTCGACGGCGGAGACCGTGGTCACCGTGCCCGTCCGCAGGTCGCGGGCGTAGAGGCGGACTTGGACGGTGTCCTGCTCGCGCTCGAAGACGCGGAAGAGGGCGAAGCGGCCGTCGGGGCTGAGGCGTCCGGCCTTGGCGGCGTCGCGCAGGGTGCCGGTGGCGTCGATGCTGGCGCCCTGGATCCGGCCGGTGCGCGCGTTGTAGGTGTAGAGCGGGAAGAGCTGCCGTGCGGGTGGCGGCTTGGTGGCGGTCGTGGCTGTTGTGGGCGTCACGGCCGTTGTGGGCGGCGTGGGCGCGGTCGGCAGCAGGTTGGTCGCCTTGGAGCGGAAGGCGACGGTCTGGCCGTCCGCGCTGAGCGAGGGCTCGACCGAGCCGCCGTCGGCGGCGGTGCCGTCGCGGCCGGTGCTGACCAGGCGGGTGGTGCCGGTGCGGCGGTCGGTCAGGTGGATGTTCTGGACGCCGGGCCGGGTGCCGGGGGCGAGGTCGGCGCGGTCCGAGGTGTACGCGACGTACCGGCCGTCGGCGCTGATCGCCGGGTCGAGCGAGTTGCCGGCGCCGGTGCCCGCGGTGAGCGGTTCGGTGCGGCCCGTCCAGCGGTCGCGGACGTAGACGTCGAACCGGCCGTCGCCGTGCCGCCCCGGGACGACGTCGGTGGCGTTCGTGCTGAAGGCCACGTACCGGCCGTCGGCGCTGATCGCCGCCTGGTTGGTCGAGCCGTCGAGCTGGCTGCCGTCGTCGGCCAGGCTCACCCGCTCGGTGTGCCCGGTCCACAGGTCGCGGACGAACACGTCGTACAGGCGGTTGGAGTCGCCGGGCACCAGGTTGGCGGCCAGCGAGGTGAAGAGGGCGTAGCGGCCGTCGGCGCTCAGGCCGAGCGGCTCCGACCAGTCGTCGGCCGGGGTGCCGTCGGGGGCGACGTTCACCGTGACGGTGCCCCCCGGGAGCGGCGCGGCCTGGGCCTGGACCTGGGCCGTGGTGGCGGCCAGGAGTGCGGCCGCCAGCACGCTGCCGGTCCGTACCGCCCACCGGCCGCGGGTCCTCGCGTTCGTCCGTTCCACCTGAACCGTCCTCCCCTTGCCTCGGGCCGTGCCGCCTCCCGCCCCCGCCGGCCGACTCCGGGCGAGCCAACCGCCCGGCCGTACCGGAGGTCAACGGGGCCGGACCGGCCATGGACACGATTTCGCCAACTCCCCTCCACCTCCCGACCACGGCGAATGCCGGTCCGGCCGGACCCGGTGGGCATGCCACCTGCGGGATTCGGTAGCGCAGGAATGACCGTTGACGAACCCTTTGCCGGAACGCGCTGGACGCGGCGGCCACGGGCCCGCACATACGTAAAGTGGCAGCGTTCGGGCGGCTGTTGGGCGGATCAGGCCCCCTTGGAATCGATGATCCGGGGAACCGGGAGGCGCTCTACCGGCGGACCGCCGAGACCAGTCCGCCGGGCTGCTCCTCGCGCTGCGGCGGGGTGCTGACCGGGCGGCCGTAGGCGGCAGCGCGCTCGCGCAGGGTGTGGCTGTCGGCCTCCCAGCCGTGCCCGGCCAGCCAGGCCACCGGGTCGTCGGGCATCTCCGAGACCCACATGGACGCCGCCGATCCCGGTCCGGAGTCCGCGCCGAAGCGCTCGATCACGCCGCGCGAGCCCAAGGTCAGCCCCATCCGGCTGCCTGCCGCCGACTGCGCGCTGATCCGGGCCAGCAGCAGCTCCACCGCGTCCTCGGGCAGATAGATCAGCAGTCCTTCGGCGATCCACACGGTCGGCGCGGCCGGATCGTGCCCTGCCGCGGCCAGCGCGGCCGGCCAGTCCTCCCGCAGATCCGCCGCGACGGTGATCCGCTCGCAGCGTGCGACGGCCCGCTCCTGGCGCAGCACCGAAGCCTTGAAGTCCAGTGGCGCGGCGGTGTCGACCTCGAACAGCCGGGTGCCCTCGGGCCAGTCCATCCGGAAGGCGCGGCTGTCCATGCCGGCGCCGAGCAGCACGACCTGCCGGACCCCGGACGCGGAGGCCTGCTGCAACAGGTCGTCGAGGAACTTCGTCCTGATGACGATGGAGTACGACACGGCCAGCCGGCGGCGGCGCGCGGCCTCGTCAGCGGGGGGTGGCGAGGAGGGCCACAGGCCGCCGGCGGTGGCGAAGGCCTGGGCCAGTGGGTCGCGGAACAACGCGTCCACCCGCTCGGTCTCCAGCGCCCGCACCCTGGCCACCCCCACCGCCGTGGCCCACACTCCCGACGGCTGCACCCGCTCCTGCTCATCAGTCACCGCGCCAGCCTAGATGATCGATCCCGAGGGGCCTGATGAGGCCTGATGAGTGGAGCCGGGTTCATGCGCGGCCGGCCGCGCATGCGCGCACTGACCGCCAACCTTGAGTCGCTTCGGTCGCTTCGGTCGCTGATGAGTCGCTGATGAGGCGAAGGCGGCGAGGGCAGGAGCACTACTCAGGGGCAGGGGCAGGGGCAGGGACGGGCCCGCCGGGACGGAAGCGCTCCACCCCGACGATGTGCCGCACCTTGAGCGGGCGCACGATCACCGCGACCCGCTGCTCACCCGGCATGGTCCACTCGAAGCGCTCGACGCCCAGGTACTTGCGGGCCAGCCGGTCCATCCGGTCGTGCGCCTCCTCGCCCTCGACGAAGCGGGCCACCACGCCACTGATCTGCACGCGGTCGAAGGGGTCGGTGGCGTCCGCGTGCGAGAGGTAGACGCGCGGGTCGCGACGGAGGTTCTCCTCCTTCACCCGCCCCACCGAGGTGTTGAACGCCAGTTCCCCCTCGCCCTCCAGATCCACCCACATCGGGCTGACCTGCGGTGCTCCGTCGGCGAACACGGTGCCGACGTACCAGATGTTGGGTGCCCGCAGCCGGGCGCGGACGGCTTCGTCGAATGTCGCGGTCATCCCGGGAGGCTAGCAACCACGAAGGGGGGCGCGGTCCGCTTCGAGTGGAGCCACGTTCGAGTGAAGCCACGTTCGAGTGAGGCCGCGTTCGAGTGAGGCCGCGAGGGCGCGTCCTCCCGCCGGGTCACCGCTCGGCCGGCACCTCCGGTTCGGAGGCGCCGGCCGGGGCTCCGCGCGAACCGAGGAGCTGCGCGACCGGATCGGCGCTGCCCGAGGCGCTCAGCTCCTGCACCAACTCGCAGTTCCGGGCGATCCTGCTGGAGACCCACTCGCGCAGCCACGCGGACAACTGCGGGAGCGGCAGGTCGGACGGGGCCAGCCCGGCGAGCACGCACCCGGTCGCCGCCGCCCCGCCGACGTTGACGACCACGTCCGGCAGGACGGTGTGGCCGGCCTCGCGCAGCAACCGGCGGGCGGGTGGGGTGCAGCTGAGGTTTCCGCCCTCGACCACCAGGCCGGCCCGGACCGCCGGCACCGCCTCCTCGTCGACCGCGGAGGCGGACGCCGCCAGCACCAGCACGTCGGCGTCGACGTGCAGCCACGCCTGGCCGGGCCCGTGGACGGTGACCCGGGCGGGCAGCCGGGTCCGGTCGATCGTGCCGTCGCTGCTGGTGAGCGCGGTGAGTTCGGCGACGGGCAGTCCGCGCTGGTCCTCGACGGTGCCCCGGACGTCGGCCACGGCCACCACCGAGTGGCCGTGGGCGGCCAGGTGGCCGGCCACCGCGCGCCCGACGGTGCCGAAGCCCTGGATCGCGATGCGCTGCGGGGTCCGCGCACCGGAGGCCCGTAGGGCGCCGAGCACCGCGACGGCCACGCCGAACCCGGTGATGTCGGCCATGTGGTCCCACAGTTCGGCCCAGTCGACGGTGAGACGGGTGGTGCCGGGGCGGCGGGTGACGTCGTACCGGGCGGCCTCGAAGGCGACCTGCCGGTCGGCGTAGGTGGTGCCCTGGTCGCACCCCAGGTACACCCCGCCGTTCAGCAGCGGGGCCGCGGCGCGGCCGAACCCCCGCATCACCGACCGCCGTTCGACGGTGGCGCCCGGATCGGGTGCGATGCCGGCCTTGGCGCCACCGATGGGCAGGCCGACCAGTGCCAGCTTGTGGGTCATCGCCCTGGCGAGCCCGGCCAGCTCCTGCTCGGTCACCGTCGGGGTCATCCTGGTGCCGCCCAGGGCCAGGCCGTCGACCATGGAGTCGACGACGACCCAGCCCCGGGCCTGGCACTCCGGGAGGTTCAGGGTGGTGGTGAGCAGGGGCTCGGCCACCGGGCGCGCACCGTGCAGTGCGAGCGTCCGGTTCACTGTGCACCGTCCTCCGGGACGGACCGCAGGCGCAGGCTGCGGGGGCGCATGTCGGTCCACACGTGTTCGATGTGCGCGAGGCATTCGTCCTTCGCGCCCCGGACGCCGACCTCGCGCCAGCCCGCCGGCGACTCGCGGTCGGCGGACCAGAGCGAGTACTGCTCCTCGTCGTTGACGACGACCTTCCACTGCTCGGATGCTTCGCTGGCCATGCTGTTACCTCCAGATGTCGGTGGTCGGGGGGTCCGCCGGGCGGCGGACGGGTGGAGCCGGTTCGCGGCCGGCGTCGAGACGGGGGTCGAGGCGGGTGCCAGGACGGGCGTCGAGGTGGGCGTCGAGGTCGTCCAGCCATGCCGGCAGGCTGGCGGCGCGCAGGAGGCCCGTTCCGATGAGCACACCGGCGAAGCCCTCACTGAGCAGGCGGGCGGCGTCGTCGGGGCTGCGGATGGCCCCGGCGCTCACCGGGCACCGGGTGCCGCTGCGTAGCACCGCGGGCAGGAGTGACGAGCTTCGCCCGAGGTCGCCCGCGCCGCGTTCGCGGGTGGCGATGTCCTTGTTGTTCACCGCGACCACGCACTCCTCGGCGCGCGGCACGCGGCCGATCTCCTCCTCGGTGGTGACCTCGACGAACGGCGTCAGGCCCAGGCTCAGGCCGAGCTCGACCAGGTGGCCCAGGGTGGCGCGCGGCAGCAGCGCGGCGGTGAGCAGGACCGCGGACGCGCCGCTCTCGCGGGCCTGGTGCAGTTGGCTCCGGCGGGTGATGAAGTCCTTCTGCAGCACGGGCAGGTCCGTCGCTGCCACGACCTCGTGCAGCAGGTCCGGGGTGCCGCCGAACCACCGGCCGGTCACCACGGACAGGCAGGGCGCGCCGACGTCCTGGTAGTCGGCGACCAGCCGGGCGGCCGACCTGTCGCCGAACAGGTCGTGTCCGGCGGCGTCCTGCCGCTTGAGCTCCATGATCACCGGTCGGCGGGCGTCCAGGAGTGCCTCGATGAACGCGGCCGTCATCTAGACCCTCGCTTTCGGATCGTGCCAGCCGCGCCGTACGGCCGTGACCAGGTCGGTGCTCAGCCGCCCGTCGACGTCCCTGGCCGCCGTGTCCACGTCGATGCCCAGGAACAGGGGGTGGTCCAGCACGGCCCGGTAGTCCTCCCGGTTGTCGGCCGAGATGCCGCCGGCCAGCAGGAAGGGCCGCGAGAGGCGGTCCGCGAACTCGATGACGGCCCCGCAGTCCGCCGGTTGCCCGGTACTGCCGATCCGGCCGTCCCCGGCGACCGCGTCCAGCAGGAAGAGGTCCGTTCCGGCCCGCTCGTACGCCGCGATCAGGGACCGCTCCGCGTGGGTGTCCGCACCGAGGTGCAGCACCTTGACCACGGTGAGGTCCGTGGTGCCCTTCAGGGCGCGGACCAGGCCCGGCGGCTGGTAGCCGTGCAGTTGGACCCACCGGACCCGGGCCGCGGCCGTCGCCGCGCGCAGCGTCCCGGCGTCTTTGAGGAAGGTCACGAGGACCGGATGCATTCGCTCCGTTCGGTGCACGGCGTCAGCGAGGGACGTCAGTTGACTGAGCGTCAGGTCTGCACGGCCTCCTGGGACGCCGTGCCACAGGCCGACGAAGTCGGCTCCGGCACTGTCGAGCGATGCCACGTCCTCGGCCGAGGTGGCTCCGCAGATCTTGACCAGCATCAGGTGTCACAACCCCAACATGGCGGCGATGCGGTTGCGTTGGATCTCCGACGTGCCCGAGTAGATCGGGCCGGCGACCGCGTCGCGCACGTCCTTCTCCAGCCCGTACTCGGCCAGGTACCCGCTGCCGCCGAAGATCTGCACGGCGGCCAGTGCGGAGGAGAGGTTGCTCTCGCTGGTGAGGACCTTGCTGACGGCGATGTCCCGCGTGACGTTCTCGCCCTCCGTCAGCCGGACGGCCGTGTCGTAGAGCCACTTCCGCGCGGTGTCCAGGCCGATGCTCATGTCCACGAGCTTGTGGGAGACCGACTGGTACGAGCCGATCGGATTGCCGAACTGGACGCGCTCCTTGGCGTATTCGACGCAGCGGTCGAGCCGGTACCGCATCTGCCCGGTGTTGATGACGAAGGAGCAGAGGATCTCCCACTTCATCACGTGGTCCAGGACCAGGAACCCGGATCCGACCCGGCCGATCACGGCGGATGCGGGGATCCGGCAGTCGTCGAAGTGCAGTTCGCTCAGTGGCGCCGTCCGCAGCCCCATGGTGGCGACGGGCGGCCCGACGACGAGCCCCGGGGTGTCCCGCTCCACGACGAAGGCGGTGATGCTGAGCGGGCCGGCCTTCGGGTGGGTGCGCGCGTAGACCACGAACACGTCGGCCACCGGGCCGTTGGTGATGAAGGCCTTGCCGCCCCGCAGTACGAAGCCGTCGCCCTCGCGGGTGGCCGTGGTCCTCATCGCCAGCGCGTCGGAGCCGCTCTCGGTCTCGCTGATCGCGTGCGCCCCGATCGTCTCTCCCGAGCAGATCCCCGGCAGGTGGCGCGCCTTGAGCTCCGGCGAGCCGAACCGCTGCAGCGGGACTCCGACGCTGACCAGGTGGGTGGCGACCGAGAAGTTCAGTCCGCCGTCACGGCACCCGGTGCCGAGTTGTTCGAGCACGTGCATGGTGGTGAGCAGGTCCTGGCCCAGCCCGCCCCACTGCTCGTCGAACGGCAGGCCGAGGATTCCGGACCTCTGGATCAGCTTCCACTTGTCCCACGGGAAGGCGCCTTCCGCGTCCCCTTCGAGATGGCCCGAGCTGAGCTCCTCGCACCACTGGGCGATCCCCTCGCCCAGAGCGATCTGGTCGGCGTTCCACCTGATCATCTGTCAGTCCTGTTAGTACTCGGAGAAATCGGCTGAGTCCAGGTTGTGGCGTTCGTCGCCGCGCAACGCGGGCGAGAACACGCACACCAGGCGGAGGTCCGCGTCCTGGTCCGCGATCAGGAAGTGGGCGTCGTGCAGGTCGAGCGCGTACAGCGTGCCCGGCTCGATCGAGTGGGACGTGCCGTCGGCGTTCACCACCTGGCCCGTTCCCTCGATGCAGTAGCAGGCCTCCAGGTGGCGGCGGTACTCCAGCCTCGACCTGGTGCCGGCGCGGACGGTGGTGTCCGTCATCGTGTAGCCCAGGCCGTCGGATTCGAGAAGGAACCTGCGGCTGAGCCCGTTGCCCCAGTCCACGGTGGTCACCTCGTCAAGGCGTCGGACGATCATCGGGTGTGCCTCCTAGCGGCTTGTTGAATGAGTGGCTTGCTGAATACGGCGAAACGGTCTGTACGAAGGTGTGGAGCTCCTCGACCACGTTGGCCCCTTCGGCGAGGGCGTGCTCGATCCGGGCGACCCCGGCGCTGCCCACGACCGCGGCGTCGGCGCCGAGGCCGTGCAGCAGGTCGATGTCCGCCCTGGAGCGGACGCCGAATCCGACGGCGATCGGTACGGCGGTCGTCCTGCGCAGTGCGGCCAGCGCGGCGGCCAGCTCCTGGCGGTCGGCCGTGAGCGTGCCGCCGCTGCGGCCGTAGTGGGCCACCAGGTACAGGTACGCGGTGGCGCTCTCGGCGGCCGCGGCCTTCACCTCGGCCGTCGACGCGGCGTAGCAGGTGGCGACCATGGGCAGCCCCGCCTCCTGGACCGCTTCGAGGTAGCCGGCCCGTAGCCGCGGTGGCAGGCCGTGGACCAGCAGCCCGTCGACGCCCGAGTCGGCGACCCGCCGGACGAAGCCGGGCACGGTCGGGCCTCTGACCGTGTGGCTCCAGTCGGCCAGCAGTGCCACCCGCAGGTGGCGCAGCCGGGGCAGGATCCCGCTGAGGAGTCCGAGCACCTTGTCGAGTCCGACGCCGTCGGCCAGGGCCCGCTGCGCCGATCGGCGGATGACCGGCCCGTCGGTGACCGAGTCGGGGAAGGGCACCGCCAGTTCCAGGCAGTCCACGCGGCAGTCGTCGAGCATCCGCATGACGTCGGCCAGGACGGGCAGCGGGGGGTCTCCGGCGTTGAGGAACATCGCCAGGCCGGGCTGGTCCGGTGGCCGGCGCGCGAAGAACCCGCTCACCGCGCACGCACCGTAGGTATTGCGCGGCGCGCCGGGTGCGCGCGCAAGCGGTCGACGAGGTCGCGGGCGGCGCCGCTGCGGAGGGCGTCGTCGGCCGCCCTGATGGCCTCCGGCCACCCGTCGATCAGCCCGCTCGCGACGGCCAGGGCGGCGGCGTTCAGGCAGACGGTCCGCGTTGCGAGAGCCGGCCCGGCTCCGGAGAGCACGCCGAGGAAGTGGTCGACCACGTCCTCGCCCTCGCCGGTCGGCCGTAGTAGGGCGAGCGCGTCGGCGGCGGTCCCGGGAGGCTCGGCCCGCAGCCGGATCGCGTCGGTGCCGTCATTGGTGAGGACGACGTTGTCGACGGAGCTGACGAGCTCGTCGACTCCCAGCTCGTTGGAGCACAGCCAGATCCTCCGGTCGGCGACGGTGGCGGCGACCCGGCCCAGAGTCGGCAGCAGCGAATGGTCCGAGACGCCGACGAGTTGGGCGGAGACCGGCACCGCGGCCAGGAAGGGGCCGACGGAGTTGATGAATCCGCCGATCATCCGCAGGTCCATCGGCACGATGTTCCGGGCCAGCAGCGCCACCTCCCGCGGGTAGACGAAGTTCCCGGGGAAGGCGATGCCGAAGCGTTCCAGCAGGTCGTCGGTCTGCTCGTACGAGGTGGTCGTTCGGATGCCGAGGCGGTCGAGCAGGTCGTGGGAGCCGCAGGTGCTCGTGTAGGCGCGGGATCCCGTCTTGACGATGCGCACGCCCAGGGCTGCGGCGACGAACGCCGCCGCGGTGGAGATGTTGAACGTGGCGGGCCCGCCTCCGGTGCCGACGATGTTGGCCGTGCGGTCCAGCCGCGCGGCGACGGCCGGCCGTCGCTCGTCCAGCGAGCGGAGCATGGCGACCAGCGTGTCCCGATCGGGCATCCGGGTGGACAGCGAGGACAGCAGCGCCACCGTCTCGCCGGAGCGGAGGGCGCCGTCGCGCAGCTGGTCCCAGAAGGACCCCCACATCTCCTGATCGACGACGGCGCGGTCCCGGCCGATCAGCGCTCGCAGCACCTCGTGCATGGCTAGGGGGCGTCCGTCCGGTGCTGCTGGGCCTGTTCGATGAACCTGCTGATCGAGCCGACGGAGCGGAAGCTGTCCGGGTCGAGGTCGAGGTCGATCTCCTCGACGCGCAGGTCGAAGCAGTCCTCCAGCCAGGCGATCGTCTTGAGCAGGCCGAGGCTGTCGATGACCCCGCCGTCCACGAGGTCGTAGTCGGAGTCCAGTTCGTTCGCGCCGACGTCCGGCAGGAACTCCTCGATGATGAACTGCGTGACTACCGCGGCGTGTTTCACGTGGCCGTTCCTTCGTTTGGCTGGGACGGGGAGGAGGCGAGCTGGAGGGGCGTGCGGTCGATCTTTCCGGTGGACGTCCTGGGCAGCGGGTCGTCCACGATGAGCAGGGTCGAGGGGACGGCGGTGAGCGGAAGCCGTTGTGCGCAGTGCCGGCGCAGCGCCAGCGAGTTCAGCCGGCTGTCCGGGGCGCGGCGGACCACGCCCCGCAGCAGGTGGCCGGCCACCGGGTCGGGCACGGCCACCACGGCGGCCTCGACGACGTCGGGATGGTCGAGCAGTACCTGTTCGACCTCGTGGGTGTTGACCCGCACGCCGCGGACCTTGACCTGGTGGTCGTTGCGGCCTTCCAGGGTGATGCGGCCGTCCCGGTCGCGCCGTACGAGGTCGCCGCTGCGGAAGTAGCGCCGGGCCTGCCCGTCGTGGTGGTGGGTCGCGAACCTGTCCGCGTCCTGGGCCCGGTCCAGGTAGCCGTCGGTCTGGAAGGGCGTCGCGACGTGGAGCTCGCCGGTTCCCGGCCCGGTCAGGATCCCGCCGTCGGCACCGACGATCACCGCGTGGACTCCGGGCAGCGGGCGCCCGATCGGCACCGGGCCGTCCGCCGGTTCGGTGCCGTTGACCTCGTGCAGGAAGCTGTCGTTGGTCTCGGTGCAGCCGTAGACGTTGTGGAGCCGCGCGCCGGTGAACAGCTGCGGGAGTTCGGCCAGGCAGCGGGCGGGCATGCTGTCGCCGGTGAAGACGACGTGCTCGACGGTGTCGAGCCGCCGGCCGCTCCCGGCGGCCGCGTCGACCAGCAGACGGTAGAACATCGGTACCGCCTGGACGAGTTGGACCGCGTGGCGGGACACGAGGTCCAGCAGGTAGCCCGGCTGGGTGGCCCGGGCCGGATCGACCAGGACGACGCGGCCGCCGTACTTGAGCGTGGTCCAGATGTCCAGCAGGCACAGGTCGAAGGTGAGCGGCGCGTAGTTGAGGACCGTCGTTCCCCGGCGGATGCCGAACTGCTCGCCGGCCCAGGTGGTGAAGCGGTCCACCGCCCCCGTGCTCAGCGGCACGATCTTCGGCCGCCCGGTGGAACCGGAGGTGGTGAACATGAAGGAGACGTCGGCGGGCTCCGTACGGCGCGGCGCCTCCGGTTCCGCCGGCCGGTCCGGGGCGCCCGACCCGGGTCCGGGCGCCCGGGGGCTCTCCGGCGACAGGACGTGCCGGATTCCGGCCTGCTCGACCAGCGCGTGGGGCGTCCTCCCGTCCGGCGTGGGCGCCGGCAGCAGCAGGAAGCGCCGCCCTTCCAGCAGGCAGGCGAGCACCAGGGCGATCGTCGAGGGCGACTTGGCGGCCGGGATGCCGACCGGCTCGTCCCCGCCTGGGGCGAGCCGGGCGATCCGGACGCGCTCCCGCTCCGCCAGCTGGTGGAGTTCACGGTAGGTCGTCTCTTCTCCGCGCCATATCAGCGCCGGATCACCGGGGTGGCTGGTGGCGTGCGAGACGAATGAACCCACCAGGCTCTGCTGCTGCATCACGACTTCTCCGAGTTCATGCAACGGGGTGGGTTCATATACAACGGATGAGTTCATGCAACGGGTTCACCGATCTTATTCGGAACAATGAAGGCCCGACAGGAAAGGGGCCCACCCGGTCGCCCCTTGGAGACAGAAGAATTATCACGTGGTGCCCGTCCATGGAAGTGGGGTGCGCGATCCGCATCATGACAGCACGTCAGAGAGGGTGCCGGGCCGGCCGCGCCGATGCTAACCGTCGAGCGTGTTCGATCTACATAAGGATTCCAGCGGACTGGCGTAAATATTGTCTTGATGCCTGCAACCCTGTTCTCGATCTTGCGGAGTGAGACGGCAGCGACCTAGTATCCGCCGTACTGTTCGCCAAGTCGCGAATCGGCGAGGGGATTTCCGGGGCGCTGAAGCGTTCCCGATCGCCGTGAAAGGTGCATCCGTCATGCCTGGTCCCGATCGGCGCGCGCACGCTCCGACCCTGTTGTCCTTCGCCCAGCAACGGCTGTGGTTCCTCGACCGGCTGCGGCCGGGCCGGCCGGACCACAACGTCCCGACCGCGGTACGCCTGCGCGGCCGGCTGGACGAGGGGGCGCTCACCCGGGCGCTGACCGAAGTCGTGCGGCGCCACGAGGTGTTGCGCGGCAGGATCGTCGACAGCGAGGACGGCCCGCGCCACGTCGCGGAGCCGGTCGAGACCTTCGTACCGACGATCACCGATCTGACGCACACCCCGGCGGAGCAGGCCTGGCAGCGGGCCCGGGAGCTGGCGGCCGCCGATCTGGCGACCCCGTTCGACCTCGGGACCGCTCCGATGCTGCGGGCCCGACTGATCCGCATCGCCCCCGACGACCACCTGCTGCTCCTGGTGATCCACCACATCGCCTGCGACGGCTGGTCGTTGTCGGTGCTGTGGCAGGAGTTCTCCGCCGGATACGGCGCTGCCGTCGACGGCCGGCCGATCGCCCTGGCGGACCTGCCCGTCCAGTACGCCGATTTCGCCGACTGGCAACGGAGCCACCAGGCCGGAACGGCGATGCTGGACCAACTCGCCTACTGGCGCGAGCACTTGGCCGACCTGAGCCCGTCGGCGCTCCCGACGGACCGACCCCGCCCCGCGGCGTGGTCAGGCCGGGGCGACCAGGTCGAGATCGAGATCCCCGCAGAACTCGCCGACCGAATACGCGCACTGGGGCGCGCCCACGAGGTGACGCCGTTCATGACGCTGCTGGCCGCCTTCCAGGTCCTGCTCGCGCGCTGCACGGGACAGGCCGACGTGACGGTGGGGACGCCGATCGCCGGGCGGACCCGGATCGAGGTGGAGCCGCTGGTCGGCTTCTTCGTCAACACGCTCGTCCTGCGCACCGACCTGTCGGGCGACCCCGGCTTCACCGACGTGCTCGCCCGGGTGCGGCGGGGCGCGGTGGAGGCCTACGCCCACCAGGACGTCCCCTTCGAACGGCTGGTCCAGGAGCTGCGGCCCGAACGCGATCTCGGCCAACACCCGCTGTTCACGGTCATGTTCCAGCTGGAGGATCCGCCCGCGCTCCCGTCCGGCCTCCCGGGGCTGGAAGTGAGTGACCATCAGATGCCGAACGACGTGGCGAAGTTCGACATCGAGGTCTCCATGACGGACGGCGGCGATCGCCTCACCGGCGTCATCCGCTACGCCGCCGACCTCTTCGACCGTGACACGGTGCGGCAACTCTCCGAGGGTTACAGGGCCCTGCTCGACCAGCTCGTTGACAGCCCCGAACGGCCGATATCGGCGTGGGAGACCCCTCCCGGCCTCCGGGTGAGCCGCCCCGCTCCCGCCACACCTGGGAGCGAGACCGGGCCCGAGCCCGCCACCGAGTCCGGGCCCGCCACCGAGTCCGGCCCCGCCACCGAGACCGAGCTCCTCGTGCTGGAGACCTGGGCGGAGGTGCTCGGTGTCACCCCGGACGGCGTGGACAGCGACTTCTTCGAGCTGGGCGGTCATTCGCTCCTCGCCTCGAAGGTCATGTCCCGACTCGGCCGGGCACTCGACCTCGAACTGCCCGTCGCCCTGCTCTTCTACCACCCGACCGTCGCCGAACTCGCCGACGGCATCGACGCGGCGTTGCTGGCGGACCTCGGCGCCGCCGCCGAAGCGGAACCGCTTCCCGCCGGAAAGGCCCGTCACCCGTGAAGGCACAGCACAGTCGCCCCGAGCCCGGCCAGCCGACCGGTTCCACACCCGGAGCCGCCCCGTCGACCGGTCCCACCCGGGCCGCCACACGGGCCCTGCTCGACCAACGCGTCCGCGCGGCCCGGAGCAGGGCCGCCGAGGGCGAGCCGGAGGCCGCGATCCCACCCCGCCCGGCGGGTGCGCAGGTGACGTCGTTCACCCAGGAACGCATGTGGCTGATCGAGCGGCTGTCCACCGGCCCCGCGATGTACAACGTCCACGAGGTCTTCCGGCTGCACGGCCCGCTGGACGTGGCGGCCCTCGGCCACAGCCTCACCGAGCTGGTGCGGCGCCACGAAGTCCTGCGCACCGCCTTCCCCGAGCGGGACGGGCGCCCCAGCCCCTCGGTCGAGCCGGCCCGGCCGTTCGACCTGCCCGTCACGGACCTCCGGGCCGAGCCCGCGGAACGCCGGACGCGGCTGGCCCGCGATCTCGTCCAGTCCGAGATCCTGCGCCCGTTCGACCTGGCCGCCGCCCCGCTGCTGCGCGCATCGCTGCTGCGGGTCGGCGAGGACGAACACGTCCTGGTGGTGGTCGTCCACCACATCGCCGTCGACGGCTGGTCGATGCCGCTGCTGTGGGACGACCTGTCGGCGATGTACCGGAGCCGGCTGGAAGGCCGCGAGCACGAGCTGCCCCCCTTGCGGATCCAGTACGCGGACTTCGCCCACTGGCAGCGGGCCCGGCTCTCCGGCGAACGCCTGCAACGCCAACTGGACTACTGGAGCGCACAGTTGTCCGGGCTGTCGCCGCTGGACCTGCCCACCGACCGCCCGCGCGGACCGGTCCGCGCGGGCCGGGGCGAGCGGATCACCTTCACGGTGCCCGAGGAACTGGCCGGCCGGTTGCGGCTGCTGGGCCGGCGGCACGGCGCGACGATGTTCATGACGCTGCTCGCCGCGTTCCAGGCCCTGCTCGCCCGCTACAGCGGGCAGTCCGACGTGGCGGTCGGCACACCCGTCGCGGGCCGGACCCGTCCGGAACTCGACCCGCTGGTGGGCTCGTTCATCAACACCGTGGTCGTCCGCACCGACCTCGCGGACGACCCGAGCTTCGCCGAGCTGCTCGACCGGGTCCGCCGGACCGCCGTGGACGCCTACGCACACCAGGACCTGCCGTTCGAGCGGCTGGTGCAGGAGCTGCGGCCGGCCCGCGGTCTCGACCGCAACCCGCTGTTCCAGGTGATGTTCGCCGGCCTGTCCGACCCGGCCGCCGCCCTGCGGCTGGTGGGGACGGAGGTCGAACAGATCGAGGTCGACAACGGCACGGCCAAGGTCGACCTCAGCCTGGTGATAGCCGATCGGTCGGCTATCACCACCGGGACCGTGGCCTTCGACACCGACCTGTTCGACCGCGCGACCGTGGAACGCCTGGTCGGCCACTACCTCCGGCTGCTGGACGCCGCGGCCGGCGACCCCGACCGTCCCGTCTCGCGCCTGGACCTGCTCACCGAGGCCGAGCGCGAAGCGCTGCTGGTGGCCGCCAACGCCACCGACGAACCCTTCCCCGCGGACCTCTGCGTTCACGAACTGGTCGAGGAGCAGGCCCGGCGGACCCCCGACGCGGTGGCGGTCCGCTGCGGCGCCCAGCGACTGACCTACCGGGAACTCGACCGCCGGGCCAACCAGTTGGCGCGGCACCTGCGAGCCCGGGGAGCGCGGCCGGAACGCCTGGTCGGCGTCTGCCTGCCGCGCTCGGCGGACCTGGTCGTGGCCCTGCTGGCCGTCCTCAAGTCTGGCGCCGCCTACCTGCCACTGGACCCGGACCTCCCGGCACAGCGCATGTCGTTCATGCTCGCCGACGCCGAAGTGCCGCTGCTGCTCACCCAGCGCTCCCTGGCCGACCGGCTGCCGCAGCACGGCGCCGCGACGGTGTGGACGGACGACGAGGCCGGGCTCATCGCGGCCCTGCCCGCGGACCGGCTGCCGCCACTCGCGACGCCCGCCAATCTGGCGTACTCGATCTACACCTCCGGTTCGACCGGCCGCCCCAAGGCCGTGCTGGTCCCGCACGAGGGCGTGGTCAACTACCTGGTGGTCCGCGGCCGACAGCTGGACCTCGGCGGGGACGATGTCGTCGCCTCGGTGGCCTCGATCTCCTTCGACGTCATCGTCCCCCAGGTGCTCATGCCCCTGGCCTGGGGCGCGAGCGTGGTGATCGCCCCGTCGGAGGTCGCGGTCGACGGCCCGCGCCTGACGGAGATGATGCGCGAGTTCGGCGTCACCACGCTCATGGCCACACCGGCCACCTGGCTCCTGCTGCTGGACGGCGGCTGGCAGGGCGGCCGGTTCCAGGCGATCTGCGTGGGCGAACCGCTCCAGCCCGCCCTGGCCCGGCGGCTCCTCGACCGGGTCTCCACGCTGTGGAACGGCTACGGTCCCACCGAGGCGTCCGTCGGCTGTGTCACCCGGCGCGTGGACGCCGACCGGGATCTGGCCCGGCCGGGAGGGTCCGTGCCGATCGGCCGGCCGCTGGGCAACCTCCGGATCTACCTGCTGGACCCGGCGGGCGCCCCGGTGCCCGTCGGCGTACCGGGTGAGATCCACATCGGCGGGGTCGGCGTCACCCGCGGGTACGCCAACCGGCCGGGGCTGACCGCCGAGCGCTTCGTGCCCGATCCGTTCGGTGCCGGCGGCGGCCGGCTGTACCGGACCGGCGACCTGGCGCGGTACCTGCCGGACGGCAGCCTCGTCTTCCTCGGCCGCACCGACGAGCAGGTGAAGATCCGGGGGTACCGCATCGAGCTGGGTGAGATCGAGGCCGCGCTGTGCGCGCAGCCCGGTGTCGCCAGGGCCACGGTGACGGTGCGGGGCACCGGGACGGACGCCGAACTGGCCGGCTACCTGGTGTGGCAGGACGGGCCCGGTGACCTGGCGGTCCTGCGGCGCTCCCTGCGCGAGACCCTGCCCGAGTTCATGGTGCCCACGACGCTGACCGCACTCGACCGGATCCCGTTGACCACGAACGGCAAGGTGGACCGCGGGGCCCTGCCCGCGCCCGCCCGCCACGGCCACGACGCGGGTGCACTGCCGCCGCGGGACCTGCTGGAACTCCTGATGACCAGGATCTGGGAGCGCGTGCTGGGCACCCCGCGGGTCGGCGTCCGGGACGACTTCTTCGCGCTGGGCGGGCATTCGCTCAGGGCGGTCGAGCTCGTGGAGGCGATCCGGCGGGAGTGGGGGGTCACCGTGCCGCTGAACACGGTGTTCCGCCATCCCACCGTCGAGGGTCTGTGCGCGGAACTGCCCAACGCCTCGCAGGCCCTGCGCCGGCTCGTGGTTCCGCTGGCCGAAGGAGACCACCGCAGGGCGCCGCTGATCCTGGTGCACCCGCAGAGCGGCGACGTGTGCTCCTTCCTCCACCTGGCCGAGCACCTCGCCGAGAACCTCGCCGAGAACCTTACCGAGCACCTCGCCGAGAACCTGGCCGAGGGCCTCGCCGAACCGCTCGCCGGCGGCCGGCCCGTCTACGGCCTGGAGGCCGTCGGCTACAACACCGACGAGCCGCCACTGGCCACCGTGGAGGAGCAGGCGCAGCGCTACCTGCGGGAGCTGCGGTCCGTCCTGCCAGACGGCCCGTACCTGCTGGCCGGCTGGTCCTTCGGCGGGCTGGTCGCCTTCGAGATGGCCCGCCTGCTGGAGGAGGAGGGGAACCCCCCGGGATTCCTCGGGATCATCGACGTCGGAGCGCCCGCGTTCACCGACGCGTCCACCAGCGGAGCCACCGAGTCCGACCACGGGCCCACCGGCGGGCCCGACGGCCATGACGCGCACGGGACGGCCCGGTTCGCGCTCGCCGCCGGGCTGCCCACCGGAGCCGTCGGAGCCATCGGAGACCTCGACGAGCTCGACGAGCAGGACGCCCTCTCCCTGCTGCTCCACGACGCGCATGCCGGCGAGCGCCTCCCCCTGCGCGTGCGCACCGAGCAACTGCGGCGCATGGTACGGGTCTTCACTACCAACGGCGACGCCGCCCGACGCTACCGCTCAACCGCACGGCTGCGGACACCGATCCACCTGTTCACGAGCGCCGAGGAGCACCCCGTGCTCGCCGCCCCGGTCGTGGTCCCCGCCCGGTGGCGCGACCGCACCCTGGGGGCGTTGAGCGTGGTCGAGGTGCCCGGCAACCACCACGACATGCTGTCGCCGCCCCACGCCGCACCCTTCGCCGACGCGCTGTCGGCCATCCTGGAGGAGCTCGGATGAGCGACGGACACGAGCTGCCGTTGTCGTCGGCGCAGTCCGGCATCTGGTTCGCCCACCACCTGCGCCCCGGCAGTCCCGCCTACAACACCGGCGAGTACGTGGACATCCCCGGGCCGATCGACCCGGAGCTGTTCGAGACGGCCGTGCGGCGCGTGGTGGACGAGACCGAGTCCCTGCGCGTTCGCCTCACCGACGGTGCCGAGGGCCCCCGGCAGGTCGTCACCCCGGCGCCCGACTGGTCGATGGACCACGTCGACCTCACCTCGGCACCGGATCCGCTGGGGGCGGCCGAGCGCTGGATGCGCGCCGACCTGTCCACACCGCTCGGGCTCACCCGGGACCGGCTGTTCCGCCAGGCCCTGTTCGCCATCGCGCCGGACCGCTTCCTCTGGTACCAGCGCGTCCACCACATCGTGGTCGACGGCTTCAGCATGTCGCTCATCGCGCGCCGCGTCGCCAAGACCTACACCAGGCTGGCCGAGGGCAGGGGAGGGGCAGGACCGGCGTTCGGGCCGCTGAGCCTCCTGCTGGCGCACGACGCCGCCTACCACGCGTCGGAACAGCCCGAACAGGACCGGGAGTTCTGGGCGGACCGGTTGGCCGGCCGGCCGGATCCCGTCAGCCTGGCCAGCCGCTCGGCGGCCGCCTCGGACGGCTTCCTGCGCCGTACCAGCGCCCTCGACGCGCCCACCGTGGCCGCGCTGCGGCGGGCCGCGCGACCCGCCGGGGCGAGCTGGCCCAGCGCCTTCACCGCAACGGTCGCCGCGTACCTCCACCGCCTCAGCGGCGAACGGGACATCGTGCTCAGCATGCCGGTGACCGGACGCACCGGCTCCTCCGGGCCGGCCGTCCCCGGCATGGTGGCGAACGTGGTGCCGCTGCGGCTGCGCGTGCACCCGGAACAGGGCCTGTCCGCACTCGCGCGACAGGTGGCCGAGGAGGTCGCCGCCCTGCGTGGCCATCAGCGCCACCGCAGCGAGGACCTGCGCAGGGAGCTGGATCCGGCCAGGTCGGAGCGGGTCCTGTTCGGGCCCATCGCCAACATCATGTCCTTCTACTACCACCTGGACTTCGCGGGCGTCCGGGCCACCGTGCACAACCTGTCCAACGGGCCGGTCGAGGACCTCTCGTTCTCCGTCTACGACCGCTCCGACGGCACCGAGCCCCGGCTCGACGTCGACGCGAACCCCGCGCTCTACTCCGAGGCCGAACTCACCGCCCACCAGCAGCGTTTCCTCCGGTTCCTGGACGCGGTGGCCGCCGACCCGGACCGGCCGATCGGCCGGCCCGACCTCCTCACCCCCGAGGAACGGCAGCGGATGATCGTGGCCGTCAACCGCACCACGCAGCCGCTGCCGCACCCGACGGTGCCGCTGGCCTTCGCGGCCGAGGTCGGGCGCACACCCGACGCGACCGCCGTGGTGTGCGGCGAAACCACCCTGTCCTACGCGGAGTTGAACGACCGGGCCAACCGGCTGGCCCACCGGCTCATCGCCCTGGGCGTCCGCTGCGACAGCACGGTGGCCGTGCTCATGGAACGCTCCGTCGACGTGGTGGTGTCGGTCCTGGCGGTCAGCAAGGCCGGCGGCGCCTACGTGCCGTTGGACACCCGGGCCCCGACGGCCCGCCTGCGCCGGGTCCTGGACGACACCGGTGCGGCGGTGCTGCTCACCCACCGGGCCACCCGGGACGACGCGCCGTCCCACGGCACACCGGTCGTGGTCGTCGACGCCGACCCCGGCCTCGCCGACGAGCCGGCCACCGACCCCGTCGTGCCGCTGCGCCCGGACCACCTGGCGTGCGTCCTGTACACCTCCGGGTCCACGGGCACGCCGAAGGGCGTGGCCCTGACCCACCGCAACGTCATCAGCCTGACCGCGCAACGCTATTGGCGCGAAGAGGGCGGCCCGCGAGTCCTCGCACACTCCCCGCACGCCTTCGACGCCTCGACCTACGAGTGGTGGGTGCCGCTGCTCAACGGGGGCCGGGTCGTCGTGGCCCCGCCCGGCGAGCTGGCGCTCTCGGACCTCCACCGGCTCATCGTCGATCACCGGGTCGGTGCGCTGTGGCTGACGGCCGGGCTGTTCCGGGTGTTCGCCGAGGAGTCGCCCGGCACGCTGGCCGGGGTCGGCCAGGTGTGGACCGGCGGTGACATCGTGCCGGCCGATGCCGTCCGGCGCGTCCTGGCACGGTGTCCGGACTCCGTGGTGGTCGCCGGGTACGGCCCGACCGAGGCCACCACGTTCACCACGCGCAGGGTGCTGCGCCCCGGGCAGCCCGTGCCCGACGTCGTCCCGCTCGGCCGACCGGTGGACAACAGGCGGGTGTACGTCCTGGACGAGGCGCTGTCGCCGGTGCCGCCGGGAGTGGCCGGCGTGCTGTACGTCGCCGGTGCGGGCGTGGCGCGCGGGTACCTGAACGACCCCAGCCGCACGGCCGGCCAGTTCCTGCCGTGCCCGTTCGGCGAACCGGGCGAGCGGATGTACCGCACGGGCGACGTGGTCCGCTGGAACGCCGAGGGGGAACTCGAGTTCCTCGGCCGCGCGGACGAGCAGGTCAAGCTCCACGGCTTCCGCATCGAGCTGGGCGAGATCGAGGCGGTGCTGGCCGGGCACCCCGACGTCGCCCAGGCGACCGTGGTCGCCGGTACGGGCACCTCGCCCGGCCGGCGTCTGATCGGCTACGTCGTCCCGGCCGGGGACTCGGGGCTCGACCCGGCGGCGGTGCGGGAGCACGCCAGCGCGGCGCTGCCGGACTACATGGTGCCCTCGGCGATCGTCACGCTCGACGCCTTCCCCCTGACGCCCAGGGGCAAGATCGACCGGGCCGCGCTGCCCGTCCCGGACCTCGCACCGGCACCGTCCGGGCCCGGGCCGCGAACCCCGGCGGAGCAGACGATGTGCGCGCTGTTCGCCGAGGTGCTCGGCCGGCCCGCGGTGGGCGTCGACGACGGCTTCTTCGCGCTGGGCGGCAACTCCCTGCTCGCGACCCGGCTGGTCAACCGGGTGCGGGTGAGGTTCGGCCGTGAACTCACCCTCGGCGCCCTGTTCCAGGCACCCACGCCGGCGCGCCTGGTCGAGGCGCTCAAGGACGCCCCGGACGCCGCGGCCGCACCGGCCCTCTCACCACGTACACGACTCTGACCGCGATCAAGCGGTCAGCGATCACAGGAAGCACCTCGGCATGGTCCACACCCTCTCCCATCCCGACGAAACGCCGGCACCACCGGCAATACCCGCGACACCGGAGACCCCGATGGCCCCGGAAACCCTGACGGCCCCGGCGCTGGGAGTGTCCCAGGTCCGCCGGTACTACCAGCTCGTCGACGCCGGGGACGTGCCCGCGCTGGTCGCCCTGTTCACCCCGGACGCCCGCTACCACCGCCCCGGCTACCAACCAATGGTCGGGCACGCCGAACTGGAACGCTTCTACCGCGACCAGCGGGTGATCCGCGCCGGCGTGCACACCCTGGCCACCGTGGTCACGACCGACGACGAGGTGGCCGTGCACGGCCTGTTCCGCGGCGTGCTGCACGACGGCGGTGAGGTCGAGCTGCGGTTCGCGGACTTCTTCCGGATGACGCCGCAGGGCCGCATCGCCGCGCGCGACACCTTCTTCCACGTGCCGGCGGTCTGAGGCGGTGGACGCACCCGGTGACACCGCGCACCACGTGCTGCGCGTCGGCCACCGCGACGGTTACCGCGTCGGCGACGGCCACGGCGACGGGCACAGCCACGGCGACGGCCCACGCGGTCGCGCGTTCAACCCCGACGGGGACACTTCAGTACAGGAAAGCGGGAAGCAGTTGACCAAGACGGTCCTCACCTCCGACATCCCGGCGTTCGTCGGCAGCGGACGGCCACCGTTCGACGCACGGGCCATCCACGAGCTGGTCGCCGAACAGGCGGAGCGGGCCCCGCACGCGCCCGCCGTCACCTGCGACGGACGGACCCTGACCTACCGGCAGCTCAACGACCGCGCCAACCGGCTCGCCGGGCGGCTGCGAGCGGCCGGACTGGCGCAGGAGGACGTCGTGGGCGTGCTGGTGCCGCGATCGCCGGAGCTGATCGTGGCCCTGCTCGCCGTCCTCATCGCGGGCGGGGCGTACCTCGGACTCGAACCGGACGACCCGGCCGGCCGCCACGCGCTGCTACTCAAGGACGCCGGCGCGGGCATGGTGATCGTCGGAGAGGCCTTGGGGGAGCAGCTGCCCGACACCGTCGTCACGGTGACGGTCACGGTGACGGAAGGCGGCCCGGCGCAGGAGCCGGCCACCGGGCCGGCGGCTGCGGCCCGCCCCGGAGACCCGGACCGGCTCGCCTACGTCAGCTACACCTCGGGCTCCACCGGCGAGCCCAAGGGCGTCGGCGTGCCCCACCGGGCGATCGACCGGCTCGTCCGGGGCGCGGACTGGGTGGACGTCCGCGCCGAGGACGTCTTCTTCCACCTCGCGCCGGTCGCGTTCGACGCGTCCACGTTCGAGATCTGGGCCCCCCTCGTCAACGGCTGCCGGCTGGTCCTCTTCCCCCCGGTCGCCCTCACGCTGGAGCACGTGGCGCGCGTCGTCCGTGCCGAGCGTGTGACGGTCCTGCTGCTGACCACCGGGCTCTTCCACCAGATGGTGAGCTCCCACCTGGAGGCGTTCGCCGACGTGCGGCACGTCCTCACCGGGGGCGACGTGGCCTCGCCGGGCCACGTCCAGCACCTGCTGGCCCGCTACCCGGAGCTGCTCTTCACCAACGGCTACGGGCCGACCGAGAACACCACGTACACGACCTGCTGGACCAGCAGCACCCTCCCGGAGCTGCGCAGCGTGCCGATCGGCCGCCCGATCAGCGGCACCAGGGTCGCCGTGCTCGACGACGACCTCAGGCCGGTGCCCGTCGGCGAGTGCGGCGAACTGTACGTGGCCGGGGCGGGCCTGGCCCGCGGCTACCTGGGCCGCCCGGCCGCAACCGCCGAACGGTTCCTGCCCGACCCGTTCGGGACCGAGCCGGGGGCCCGGATGTACCGGACCGGCGACCTCGTGCGATGGCTGCCGGACGGCACGCTGGAGTTCGTCGGTCGCGCGGACGACCAGGTCAAGGTCCAGGGCTACCGCGCCGAACCGCGCGCCGTCGAGGTCGAGCTGGAACGGCTCGCCGAGGTGCGGCACGCGGTCGTGCTGCCGCAGGCCGATCCGGCGGGCGGCACCCGGCTGCTGGCCTACGTCGTGCCCGCGCAGCCCGATCCGGCGGGCAACGCCGACCTCGGTCGGCGGCTGCGCCACGAACTGCGGGACAGGCTGCCGGGCTACCTGATCCCCTGGGCGATCCTCGTCCGCCCCGAACTGCCGGTGAACCGCAACGGCAAGATCGACCGCCGCGCCCTGCCCACCGCCACCCGGGTACCGCGCAACGTGGCCAACGAGTACGTCCCACCCGTCACCGAGGTGCAGACGCGGCTGACCGAGTTGTGGGGCGACATCCTCGGCATCGAACCGGTCGGCGTCGACGACGACTTCTTCGACCTCGGCGGGCACTCCCTGCTGGCCACCGACCTCCTGGTCGCCACCCAGCGCGAGTTCGACGTGGACCTCCCCGCGCAGATCCTGTACCTGTCGCCGACCGTCGCCGAGCTGGCGACGGCCCTCACCGCCCGGATGCGGACGGCGGACCCGGACGGCCTTGCGGAGAGCCCGGACAACCCGGTGGCGAGCCCGGACGGCCTGACGGCGGTCCCGGCCGACGGTGCACGGCAGGAGCAGGCCCGATGACGGCGGTTCCCCCGACCCCGCGATGCCCGGTCCTCGCCCCGCAGCCGGTCGACCTGATCGACCCCGACCTCTACCACTCGGGCGGGGCGCACGAGGTGTGGCGACGGCTGCGCCGCCACGCCCCGGTGAGCTGGCAGCCGGTCGGCGACATCGGCTACTGGTCGGTCGTCGGCTACGCCGAGGCCAACCGGGTGCTCCGCGACCACGACACGTTCACCTCCGAACAGGGCACCCTGCTCAACCTCCTCGGCCAGGGCGACCCCGCCGGCGGCCGACAGATGGCCGTCACCGACCCGCCCCGGCACGCGCACCTGCGCGGCCCGCTGCAGCAGGCGCTGTCGATCAAGACGGTGGAGAACGACCGGGAGGCCATCCGCCGGGTCATCGTCGAGCTGCTCCGGCCGTTGGCCGACGGCGGCCCGTTCGACTTCGCCGCCGCCATGGCGACCCTGCCGATGGCGGTGATCGGCACCATGATGGCGCTGCCGGAACAGGACTGGCCGCGACTGGTCCGGCTCGCCCACGCCTGCATCGCCGCGGACGACCCCGAGTTCCAGCTCGCCGCCGGACCGCAGGCCACCCTCGTGACCGCCCACCGCGAACTGTTCGCCTACTTCCAGGACGTCGTCACCGCGCGTCGCCGCGCACCGGGTGACGACCTGATCAGCGTGCTGCTCACGATGGAACTGGACGGACGCCGGCTGTCGCCGGGCGAGATCGTGTCCAACTGCTACAGCCTGCTGCTCGGTGCGACCGTCACCACCGCCCAGCCACCGATCGCGGCGATGGTCGAACTGGCCGGGACGCCGGTCCTGGACGACTGGGCGGCACACCCGGAGCTGCTCGGCAGCGGCGTGGAGGAGGCACTGCGATGGGCCTCGCCCACCCAGCACTTCATGCGCCACGCCACCCGCGACGTCGAGGTCCGGGGCGTGCCGATCCCCGCGGGGGACGCGGTCGTCGTGTGGCTGGGGTCGGCCAACCGCGACGAGACCGTGTTCGCCGACCCGGACACCTTCGACATCCGGCGGCGACCCAACAAGCACATCGCGTTCGGCGTCGGCGCGCACTACTGCATCGGACACACCGTCGCCCGGGTGGCCCTGCGGATCCTGTTCGCCGAACTGCTCGGCCGGTTCACCGGTTTCGAACTCGCCGGGACGCCGCGACGCATGCGCTCGAACATCATCGCGGGCTTCACCCACCTGCCGATCACCGCGCAGACCCGCTAGGCCCTGGCGTCAGCACCACCGCAGCCGCACCCGAAAAGAAACCGGAAGGTCACCAGTGAACGCTCCGCCGGCCCGTACCCGCAACAAGTGGTTCCTGCGCGAGCCGTCGCCGGTGGCACCGGCCCGGCTGTTCTGCCTGCCCTACTCCGGGTGCGGAGCGAGCATGTACCGCCAGTGGCCGTCATCGGCCAACGGCGTCGAGGTCTGCCCCGTGCAACTGCCCGGCCGGGAGAACCGGATGCGCGAGCCCGCCCACACCACCTACGAGGCGCTGGCCGACGACCTCTGCGAGGCGCTGCGCCCCTACCTGGACCGTCCCTACGCGCTGTTCGGGCACTGCGGCTCCGCGTTGGCGGCGTACGAGACCGCCGTACGGCTGGTCGAAAGGGGCTGCCCCGCCCCGACCCGGGTGTTCGTCTCCGCCGAGGTCGCACCGCAGGACGGCCCCTACGGCCGCTTCCTCGGCATGAACGACGACGAGCTGGCCGGCGAACTGCGCCAGCTCGTCGCGGAACTGGGCGGCACCCTGGAACCGAGCCTGCTCGCGCTCTACCTCGGCGTCCTGCGGAAGGACGTCGACATGAACAAGCGCTACCACGTGGCCGAGCCGGTCCGGCTGCCGTCCCCGATCACCGCCATCGGCTGGACGGAGGACACGGGCATCGAGCCGTCGCTGATGACCGGCTGGTCGGCCTGCGGCGAAACGACCTTCGAACTCCTGGAGGGAGGCCACTACCGCTTCATCGAGGCGCCGACGGACCTGCTGGCGCTCCTGGTCGCGGACCTGACGCCCACCCGGCCCGGCACCCTCTGACACCTGTACCCTCTGACACCTGCACCCCCTGACACCTGCACCCGGACGAGCCGGCAGCCCCGGCGTCGATGCGCAGCGGGCCCCGGCAGAGCGGCGATGCTCTGCCGGGGCCCGCTGCGGTCAACTCCCGTCAGGGTGCGGTTCGGTCACGGCGTGGGGCCGAGCTTCTGCCAGGCGTCGCTCTTGCCGGGCTCGTCCGTCGCCTTGTTCCACCACTTGGCGCGCCAGTAGAAGCCGTTCCACGACGCCGTCGAGGCCCAGGCGCCGTCGGGGTCCCCGGCGATGATCTTCGTACTGGAGGCGGTGGCGCTGTTGGCGGGGGCAGCGAGGTAGGCCGGGGTCTTCCACCAGTCGGTCCCGTCGGCGAACCCGCCCAGCGCGTAGGAGCTGCCGTGCTTGGGGCCACCGACGACCTGCCGGTCCAGCGCCGGCTTGCCCGCGGTGGCCTGGTCCGTGCTGAGCGGCACCAGCCGCCACCACTGGTCGATCTTCCCGTCGCAGTCCCGCACCGTGAGGGTGCCCCTGGCCGTGGTGGCGCCGAGGCACTGGTCGTGGCCGCTGGTGGCGGACTTGATGTGGTACCAGCCCTGGTCGTCCTCGCTCACCGTCCACAGCTGGTTGGCGTTGCCGGTCTGCTTCATCGACAGGTGGGCGTCGGTCCAACTGCCCGGGTGGTCGAGGACGTTGCCGCTGTTGCGGTCCTCGATGATCCACTTGTCGCCGGTCTGCCAGAACGCGAACGAGGGGTTGGGGTTGTAGGCGTGCGCCTGCCACGGCGCGGCCTGGCACTGGGCCCCGGACACCGTCGGAGGATCGACCGTCGTCACCGCGCTGCGCCGGTCACCGGTGGACCCGTAGTCCTTGCCGCCGATCCGGAAGGTGACGTTCGCCGGGCCGGTGATGGGCAGGTAGTACTTGACGTCGATGTCCTTCGACCTGCCCGCGGGCACGTCCTCGCAGTAGCCGAGCTTGATGGTCACCCGGTGGAAGTCGCCCTTCAGCCCGCCCGCGTTCGGCCCGGTGTGGCCGGGGACGGTGCCGCTCATCTCCTTCCAGGCCCCGTCCTTCAGCACGGGTGTGGTGGAGGTGGGGATGTCGAAGGAGATCTCCGTCCCCTGGGTGAGGGCGACCTTGGAGTTGTTGGTGATCCGCAGCTTCGGCTGGATCGGCCACATGTCCCCGACGTCGGTGGGGAAGTCCACCAACTCGGCCTTGACGTCGATCACCTGGGAGGGCAGCGGCTTGCCGCCGCCGGTGGTGTTGCCGTACGCCCCCACGCCCTTGAGCGCGTTGTCGAGGCGGGTGGTCAGGTCGTAGCCCATGCCCCACTCGCCGTTGGAGCGCTTGGTGTAGTCGCCGGCGAGCTCCCAGATCATGGCGCCGCCGACGCCCTTGTCCGCGATGTACTTCACCTTGGCGTCGATCGACTTCTCGTTCTCCGTGGAGAGGAACACCTTCCTGCTGTCGTTCCACAGCCACGACGACTGGAGCGGGTCGGAGTACTTCTCGGCGTAGCTGCCGGTCAGCTTGCCCGCGTCGGTGGCCGGGTCGACTCCGTAGGACTTCAGGTAGCCGGGGGTGCGGCCGTCCTGGAGGTTCTTGGTGTGCCACAGCGGGTTCGACCCCGCGCCGACCTCGCGGCCGTCCTCGGTGTCGTGCCACACGTTGTCGATGCCGGTCGCGCCGAGACCGCAGTCCTGGCCCTTGGCCGGGCCCCGGCCGCCGACGCCCAGCGGGCACTTGGACTGGTCCGGCATGGCGGAGGTGCCCCACAGCCCGTCCGTGCCGCCCTGCACGTTCTGCCAGCCGCGGGAGTAGTAGGGGATGCCGAGGTTGATGCGGCCGGGCGGGAGGGCGCCGCGGTAGTAGTGGTAGGCCCAGTCGACGTTGAAGTAGCCGTTCTTCTGGTACTCCTTGGTGTCGGCGGCCTGGTCGTTGTAGATCCCGGCGTCGGCCAGCTCGTTGTCCCTGCCGTCGTCGTAGAGCGGGGCCTGCGGGCCGACGTACTTGTTCCAGGAGCCGTGCAGGTCGTAGCTCATGACGTTGACGAAGTCCTGGTACTGGAGCGCCTGGCCGGCGTCCAGCCCGCGCACCAGGTAGCCGGAGGCGGACCCGGCCGAGGTCAGCAGGTAGTAGCGGCCCTTGGCCGTGCCGGACTGGTCCAGCTTGGTCCGCAGGGTCTTCATCAGCGCGGTGTAGCCCTGCTGGAGGCCCTTGCGGCGCGGGTTGGAGACGTCCCAGTCCAGCGGGTTGCCCGTGCTGGGCAGGGCGGTGGGGTACTCGTAGTCGATGTCGACGCCGTTGAACCCGTACCGGTCGAGGAAGTCCGTCACGGAGTCGGCGAACGCGTCGATGCCCGCCTGGTTCACCGAGCCGTCGGCGTTGGTGGCCATCGCGTAGAAGTTGCGCGTGTCCGCCCAGCCGCCGACGGAGATCAGCGTCTTCACGGCCGGGTGCTTCTTCTTGTAGGTGTTCAGCAGGTTGAAGTGCCCCTTGTACGGGAGGGACGGATCCATGGCGTTCCGGTCGCCGTCCCAGGTCATGCCGGTGGCCGGGTTCTTCGGGTCGTTCACGTCGCCGATGCTGATGCGGTTCCCGTCCACCTTGGCGAAGGCGTAGTTGACGTGCGTCACCTTCGACCAGGGGATGTTGGACGCCAGGTACGCGGGGTCTCCCGTGGCCCCGGCGCGCCATCCGGTGAAGTACCCGACCGTACGACGGGTGCGGTTGTTGCCGACCCACTCCCGGCCGGCGTTGTCGTAGACGTCGCAGTAGCGGGCGTTCACCCCCTGGGTGGCGGCCATCCCCTCGGGCCGGCAGTCGCCCGAGGAGGCGGGTTTCGTCCCCCGGTCGTCGGGCGAGTCGTCGAACGGGGAGCCGGCGTCGCCGTTCACGGGCGTGGGCTGGTCCGTGCCCGACGGGTCGTTGAGCACCCACTTCTGGGCGTCGCTGCCGTTGCAGCCGTACAGCTGCAACTGCCGCCCGTCGCCGGACACCGAGCCGGGTACGTCCAGGCACAGGCCCGCGTTGACGTTCTTCAGCTCCCGGGCCGCGGTGCGGGTCCACTTCTGGGCGTCGCTGCCGTTGCAGCCCCACAGCTGGACCTTGGTGCCGTAATCCTTCCCGGAGTGGTCCGCGTCCAGGCACAGGCCCAAGGCCTGGACCGTGCTGTCACCGGGCACCGACCACGTCTGGGCGTCGCCGCCCTTGCAGTCCTGGAGCCGGACCGGGGCCCCGTTGTCCCGGGAACCGTCCGTGACGTCCAGGCACTTGCCCGCCAGGCCCTTGATCGGGCCCGGGGGAAGCCCCTTGGGCGGGCGGTGCATGTGGTCCGGGATGCGGGTGGCACCGTTTCCCGCGGAGAAGATCGTGTTCCTGAAGCCGTACCAGTCGCTGTCGATCATGCCGGCCGCGATGTAGTCGTCGTCCACCGTGCCGGGATGGACCTCCATGGTGACGAAGGCGCCGTTCTTGATGAACACGGTCTCCAGGGGCCGTGACTTGGCACCCACCAGGGGCTTGGGCACGGAGAAGGCGGCGTCCAGGTCCCGGAAGAAGCCGGCCGCCTTCAGCGCGGACCAGTTGTCCGCGATGGTCTTCGGACCGTTCACGATCTTGTCCCCGGTGCCGCCGATGTCGACCTGGACGAGGACGTACTGGTCCCCCTTGAAGAAGTAGAGCTGGCTTCCGGTGACGGAGACCGCGGTGTCGACGCCGTTCGCGAAGACGGTGCCCTTCAACGGTTTGAAGGCGTCCCCGATGGCGATCGGCCTGGTCACCGCAGAGCAGCCCTCCAGGTGCCTCACGCCGAACGAATCCGTCGCGAGCCGCAGGCGCAGGTACTGGTCGCCCCGGAACAGCAGCAGGTCCTCCGGGTAGTCCGGAAGCCGCACCGCCGCGTCGACCCCGGCGGCGAAGCCCGTGCCCAGCAGCGCAGGACAGGCCTGGGCAATGCTGCTCGGCTTGCCGTCAGGCGCCCACGCCCAGTCCCGGCCCCCGATGTCACCCGACATGTACTGGAAGTTCGGCCCGTTGAACAGGATCACCCGGGCGTCCCAGTCGTCGACCGACACGGCGGCGTCGATGGGTTTGGGCCGGGTGCACACGTTCGGTCCGGCGGCGGCCGCGGTGGACGCCAGCTGGAACGACGCCTGGCAGGCGTCCGGGGCCTCCCTGACGACATGCACGGTCGCGAGGATCGACAGGACCTTCCCCATGGTGATGGGGACGCCCATCAGCGTCGCGTCGATCTCGCCCGCGTTGTAGATGTAGTCGAGAAATTGTTGAGGGTTGCCATGCTGGTCCACGGTGCCCATCCAGGCCGTGACGAGCCGGCTCAGGTTGGCCCAGTGATTGGTGAGCCAACCGCCGGTCATGACCTCCCGCAAGGGCTCCACGACGTTGTCGTTGTCCCGCCACACGCGGTCCGCGGCGTTCCACGTCGTGCCGTCCGCAATGGCCCGGTGGATGCCGTCCCGGATGGGCTGGAAGCGGGCCGCTTCGGCCGCGGCCACGGCCAGACGCAGGAGGGGCCCACGCAGGGCATGGCGGTCGTTGACATTAGTGCCTGCCGTCCGCAGCGCATCGGCGGCTCCCTGGAGATCCCAGCGGCTGATCGTCACCGTGGTCTGATCGCCGAGGCCTTGGTTGTCGTTGTACCTGTCGTTGTATCCGAGATCGACCGCGTTGTGGTTGGCCCATGTCGTAAGGCCCGCGTCGCGGAAATAGTAGAACTGCCTTCGCGGCTCCGTGCCTCTGGGGGGCCTCGTGAATCCCACGATGTACATGTCGCTCTGGCGCATCACCAGCGTGACCGGTTGACGATCCGTGGTCGGATCAAGCTCCTCAAGAAAGGTGAGCGGGACTTCGACGAAGCCCGTCATCGTTTCCCGGGCTGCACCGACCTGGTGCTCGGCCGTCTGCTCGGCACCGAGCAGCGGGGTGGTCGCGATGCTCCGCACCTGGTCGATGAACTGCAGGTACCGGCCCGCGTACAGGGTGTCCTCCGTCGACGCGGACGCGGCCGGAGCGCCCAGCGTGGACATCGACGTGAACGCCAGGAACAAGGCCATGCCTATGGCGGCCAGCCGTTCGGGCCACCGCCCGCGTGGCCGCACCAAGGGGAATCTCACTGATCACGCCTCAACTTTCTTCCACATAAAGCCCGTATCACCGGGCGCGGACAAGCTAGGGTCGGCGCGTTGACAGCGGATAGACGACGCGTCAACGACGACCGGGACGACGCCGCCTGCGCCCCCGCCCGCGCCCCTCGGTGACTGTCTGCGCCCGCTGGTGCCTCCGACGCGCCCTTGCGCGCCACCTGACGGTAAGTGTTAATGCGCCGTAAATTTGACTGGCCGTCACATTTCCCGGCCCTCCCGGCTCGGCCCGCCTTCGTCGAAAGGTGCTGCCATGCGGCGTATCTCCTCGTGGACGCGAGTACTCCGTTTCGGGCTCAGCGGTTGCCTCCTGGCGGCCGCCTCCGGCTCCGGCATGTGCCCAGCGGTCGCCGGACCGGGCGGTCCGCCGCCGCAGGGCGGGCGGTCTCACGACGGGTGGTCGCAAGGCGGGCCGTCGCACGTCGGGCCGTCGCCGGAGCAGAGGATCGAAGCGCTCCTCGGCCAGCTGACCACCGACGAGAAGGCGACGCTGCTACAGGGGATCGCCGCACCGAACGGGGTGTACGCGGTCGGCTACGTCCGGGGCGTGCCACGGCTGGGCATCCCGCCGCTGCTGCTGTCCGACGGCCCGGCCGGCGTACGGGACGGGCAACCGGCGACGGCGCTGCCGGCGCCGGTGTCGCTGGCCGCCGCCTTCGACCCGGGGCTCGCCACCACCTACGGCGCGGTGCTGGGCCGCGAGGCCCGGGCGCGCGGCTACCAGGTGCTGTACGCGCCGATGGTGAACCTCGTGCGCGTGCCGCAGGGCGGGCGGAACTTCGAGACGCTGGGGGAGGACCCGTTCCTCGCCGGGCGGGTCGCGGCGGCGGAGGTCCGCGGCATCCAGGCGCAGGGGGTCGCGGCGCAGGTGAAGCACTTCGCGGCGAACAACCAGGAGAACAACCGGCAGTCGTACAGCTCCGAGGTGGACGAGCGGACGCTGGCCGAGATCGAGCTGCCCGCCTTCCAGGCGGCCGTCCGGGACGGCCGGGCCTGGTCGGCGATGTGCGGCTACAACCCGGTCGACAGCATCTGGGCGTGCGAGAACTTCCCGCTGCTGCGGGACGTGCTGAAGGGCCGCTGGGGGTTCGACGGGGCGGTCGGCTCCGACTACCCGGCCACCCACTCCTCGGTGAACGCCGCGGCAGGCGGGCTGGACCAGGAGTTCGGCGGTACGTCGTACTTCGCCGACCTGACGGCCGCCGTGGCCGACGGGCGGCTCGCCCCGGCCGTCCTGGACGACCAGGTGCGGCGGGTGCTGCGGTTGATGGTCCGGACCGGAGCGCTGGACGGCGGCCAGCCGCCCGCCGCCGACCCCGCCGCCGGCGCGCGCGACGCCCGGGCGGCGGCCGCCGCCGGGACGGTGCTGCTGCGCAACCAGGGGGCGGTGCTGCCGCTGGACGCCGCCCACCTGTCGTCCGTCGCGGTGATCGGCCCGTGGGCCGACCACGCCTACACCGGCGGCTACGGCTCCTCGCACGTCGCCCCCTACCCCGACCAGGTGGTGACGCCGCGCCAGGGCATCGCCGCCCGGGCCGGTGCGGGCGTCTCGGTGCGCTACCACCCGGGCGACGACGCGGCCGCGGCCGCCTCGGTGGCCGCCGGGGCGGACGTCGCGGTGGTGGTGGTCGGCGACGAGGAGACCGAGGGCGCGGACCGCGGCTCGCTGGACCTCGCCCCGGCGGACGACGCCCTGATCAGCGCCGTCGCCCGCGCCAACCCGCGGACGGTGGTGGTGCTCAACACCGGCGGGCCGGTCACCATGCCGTGGCTGGACGCGGTGCCGGCGGTGGTCGAGGCCTGGTACCCGGGCGAGCAGAGCGGCGCCGCGCTCGCCGACGTGCTGTTCGGCGACGTCGACCCGGCGGGGCGGCTGCCCGTCACCTTCCCGACCTCGGCGGCGGCCACGCCGATCCGGGACGCCTCCCAGTACCCCGGCACGGACGGCGCCTACCACTACACCGAGCAGCTCGCGGTCGGGTACCGCTGGTACGACGCGACCGCCACCGCCCCGCTGTTCCCCTTCGGCCACGGCCTCTCGTACACCACCTTCGGCTACAGCAACCTCACCGTGACCGGCCCGGACGCCGCCGGCCGGGTGCGGGTCGGCTTCGACCTCGCCAACCAGGGCGCCCGGACCGGCACCGAGGTGCCGCAGCTGTACGTCTCCTTCCCGTCCGCGGCCGGCGAGCCGCCGCAGCAGCTCAAGGCCTTCGACAAGGTCACGCTGGCGCCCGGCCGTTCGACGCACGTGGAACTGCCGCTGGACCGCTCCTCCTTCGCGCTCTGGGATCCCGGCGTGCACGGCTGGCAGGTGCCCGGCGGGCGGTACGGCCTGATGGTCGGCTCCTCCTCGCGCGCGCCGAAGCTGCAGGGCGCGGTGGACGTCCCGGCCTCGCCGGCCGTCTCCACCTGGTCCGGGCGGATCACCGGCGCCGACGGGTCCTGTCTGGACGCGGGCGCCGCCGCCGCGGACGGCAACGAGGCGGTACGGCTGGCCGGCTGCGCGGGTACGGCGGCCCAGGACGCCACGGTCGGCTCGGACGGCACCGTCCGTGCCCTCGACGGCTGCCTGACCCCGGCGGGCCCGGACGACGGCGCCGCCGTCCGGCTGCGGGACTGCACCGCAGGCGCCGACCAGGTGTGGCGCCCGGGCCCGGACTCCTCGCTCCTCCACCCGGAATCCGGCCGCTGCCTCGCGGCCGCCGACGGTCGGCTGCTGCTGCGGACCTGTTCGGGGGGTGCCGAGCAGAGCTGGGCCACCCCCCGCCCGAGCGGCCGGGTGACCGGCATCGCCGGGCAGTGCGTGGACCTCAACCGCGCCGACACGGCCAACGGCACCGCCGTCCAGCTCTACCGCTGCAACTCCACCGGCGCCCAGGACTGGACCGTCGGGCAGGACGGCTCCCTGCGGGCCCTCGGCAAGTGCCTGGACGTCACCAACGGCTGGACCGCCGCCGGGACGCCCGCCCAGCTCTACGACTGCAACGGCACCGGCGCCCAGCGCTGGCAGCCACGCCCGGACGGCACGCTCCTCAACCCGGCCTCCGGCCGCTGCCTCGACGCCCGCGACGGCAGCGGCGCCGATTGGACCAGGCTGCAGATCTGGGACTGCCACGGCGGCCCCAACCAGCGCTGGACCCTCCCGTCCTGACACCTGCCGTCCTGACACCTGCCGTCGACGCAGGGGCCCGCCGCCACCGGGGCCCTGCGCCGACGCGGACAACGGCCGGTCGCCGCGCGCGGCAGAAATAATTCGCATGCTACTCATTTGGCGCTATCCAGCCCGCCCCCAGCTGTGATGACCTTGGCGGCTGTGGCGTGCATCACATTGCATGACATTTCGTCGCGTCACATCGCGTCACATCGCGTCACATCGCAGCGATATCGCGCTGCCGTGCGCGCCTGGCCCAAGGCGATCGAGGAGGTACTCGTGAGTGGCAGGAAGAACAGTGGCAGGGGAGCCGAAGGTGACGGCTTCCGGGATCTGGGCCCCGAGGAGCTGGCGGAGATCGAGCGTGTGATCCTCGGCGGCGACGACGGGATCGCGCTGCGGCACGCCGCGCACGAGGCCGGCGGGCCGCGCGTGTCCGCGGCCGACCTGCAGAAGGCCCTTGAGCTCCACGTGTGCATGGGCCTGAACGCCTGCCGGAACCACGACATCGACGAGAAGGCGCCGATGGCGGGCATGGGAGCCTGTGCCACCGTCCTGCACGTGTGCCACGGCGCCAACGAGTGCCGCGGGCAGGGCGGGTGCGGCTACACCGGCCCCGACGCGGAACTCGCCAAGCCGGGCGACCAGGCCTGTCGGCAGAACGGCAGCTGCGCGAGCCCGATCAACGTCAGCCGGGTGTTCGCGGGCGGCCCGCTGAAGGGCAAGAGCGTCTGGAAGCTCGCCCGCCAGCTGTTCGAGGCCCGGATGTACGCCGCCGGCCTCCCGTTCGGTCCGTCCCCGGGCGAGGGCTACCCGGACGACCTGGTCCCGCCGTACGAAGTGAACGAGGCCGAGCGGAGGAAGAAGAGGCTCGACCGGAGCAAGCCGCAGGTGCTCCCGCTGCCGTCGGACGAGGCGAGCGCGTGACGCAGCGTCACCACGGCGAGCGGGCCGACCGGGTGTCCCGCTTCGATCTGCCGAACCTGGGGTTCGGTGTCGGCCTGCGCAGCCCGCACCACCGGTACGTACTGGACCACCTCGGCGATGAGCTGGGCGCCGAGTGGCTGGAGATCATCTCCGAGAACCACCTCGACTCCCACGGCCACCCGCGTCACGTACTGGACCGGGTCGCCGAGCGGCACCCCCTGGTCATGCACGGGGTGTCGCTGTCGATCGGCAGCGTGGAGCCCCTGGACTTCGACTACCTGAGGAGGCTCCGGCAGCTGGCCGATGCGGTGGGCGCCGCCTGGGTGTCGGACCACGTGTGCTTCACCGGGGTCGCCGGGCTCAACACCCACGACCTGCTGCCGGTCCCCTTCACCGAGGCCGCGCTGGCCCATCTGGTGCGACGGGTCAGGACCGTGCAGGACTTCCTGGAGCGCCCGCTGGTGCTGGAGAACCCCAGCACGTACGTGGGCTTCACCGCATCGACCATGCCGGAGGAGGAGTTCGTGGCGCGGCTGGCGGTCGAGGCCGACTGCGGGCTCCTGCTCGACGTCAACAACGTCTACGTGTCGGCCGTCAACCACGACACCGATCCGCGCGCATACCTCGGAGCACTCCCGCACGACCGGGTCGTGCAGATCCACCTGGCCGGTCACACCGACGCGGGCACACATCTGATCGACACCCATGACGGACCGGTCGCACCGGCCGTGTGGGAGCTGTACGACGCGGCGATCGCGCTGACCGGGCCCGTGTCCACCCTGCTGGAGTGGGACGACCGCCTGCCGCCCTTCCCCGAGCTGGTCGCGGAACTCGACAAGGCGCGCCGGCGGGCCCTCGATCCGACGAACGTCCCCGTCGTGGCGGGAGTCTGACATGTCGACGGTCGAAGGGGCGCCGGCGCACCTGGCCGAACTCCAGCACTGGCTGCAGGCCGCCGTCCTCCACGCCACCGGCCCGGACCAGGAGGGCGGCGCGGCCACCGCCCAGGTGCTCACACCGTCCGGCCGGCTCACCGCCGGCGAGCGGCTGGACATCTACCGCCGCGGTTACCGGCTGCGCCTGCTGGCCTGCCTGCGCTCCTGCTTCCCCGCCCTGCGCCGACTCCTGGGGCCGGAGGCCTTCGACGCGCTCGCCACCGAGTACCTGAACACCTGCCCGCCCCGCAGCTGGACCCTGGAGCACTTCGCCGACGGCTTCGCGTCACACCTCGCGACCACCAGGCCCGACCTCGACCCACCGGGCCGCGACGTCGACCCCTGGGTCCAGCTGATCGTCGAACTCGCGGGATATGAAAGGGCTTTCGCCGAGGTGTACGACGCCGAGCCGGCCCGCGCGTGCCGCGTGCTGGCCTGTCGGCACCCCGTGCACCGCTACGCGGCCGCGGTGGCCCGCGGCGAGGACCCGCAGCCGCCGGCCGCGCGCCCCGTACTCCTGGTGCTGCGCCGCCGGGACCACGGCGTCCACGTCACGGAGCTGACCGAGGACGTCCGGCGCACGCTGCTCGCCTCCTCGAACACCGAGCATCCCGACACCGAGCACCCCGACACCGAGCACCCCGACCGCCCCGACCGGGCCGGTCCGCCATCCGCACCGCCCTCACCGCGCCCCGAGCGCCCGGAACCGAACGGAGCCGAGGTATGACGACCGACGCCACCAAGCCCGCCACCCGCCGCCTGCCCGACATCCCCTTCGCGGTCACCCCGATCGGCACGATCAAGGCCGATCGACCGATCGAGGACATCGACACCTTGCTCGACCACCTGTACCAGGCGGCCCAGGTCGAGCTGTCAACCGTCCCGATGTACCTGTACGCGGCCTACTCCATCGGGACCAAGGGCCACAGCCAGTGGGACCCGGGAATCTCCGCCCAGCGCACGATCATCAGCATCGCGATCGAGGAGATGCTGCACCTGTGCCTGGTGCGCAACCTGATCATCGCGCTCGGCGGAGCGGACCGGATCGTCTTCTACGACCCGGACTTCATCACCAGGTACCCGAGCCTGATGCTCCATCGGACTCCGCCGCTGACCCTTCACCTGGAGCCGTGCAGCAAGGATCTGATGAACCGGGTGTTCCTGCCGCTGGAACTGCCCGCCGAGAAGGGGGCGAAGCCGCAAGCGGGCGAGTACAACACGCTCGGCCAGTTCTACAAGGCGATCGAAGTCGGCCTCAAGCACCTGACCGAGGCCGACCCGGACGACGTGTGGAAGTACGCGAAGGCAAACGCCTCCTGGCAGTACGAGAGCGCGTACTGGAACCACGACGGCGGCGGCGAACCCGTGGTCATCACCGACCTCCACACCGCCGAGACCGCTCTGAAGATGGTGGTCGAGCAGGGCGAGGGCGTGGACCCGAAGAAGGCCACCGTCCCGATCGACCCGGTCAACCCGCGCCCCGGCCTCGACGAGCTCTCGCACTACGCGAAGTTCAAGAGGATCGAACAGGGCATCGAGGTCACCGGGCAGGTCCGCAACGTCCCCAGCGATCCCCGGGCGAAGGGCTTCTCCGGACCGGCCGCAGGCCTGGCAGTCCTCTTCAACGCCGCCTACTGCTACACCCTGGCCATGCTCGACAAGCTCTACGACGTCCAGTCGAACTTCAACCCGAACCAGCGGAACACCCGCTACCACCTGGAGCGCACCTTCATCGCCTCGATGAGCGGTGTGCTCTACCCCATCGCCGAACTCCTCATGACGACCCCGGGCAGCGACGACCCCGCCTGGGACGGGACCTGTGCCGCTCCCACCTTCGAGTACTACGACTTCGCCGCCGAGCAGAAGGCCAAGGGACACCGGACCATGAAGGAGCACCTGCTCTGGCTCTGCGAGACCGCCGTCGTCGACTTCCCCGAACTCGGCGGTGACAACAGCGTCCACTGGCTCCTGAAGAACCTGCCCAGCGTGGACGACATCCCCTCGGATCCCCCCGCCAGCCGCCCGCGTCCGATGCCCAACTGACGGACCGCGACCGGCGCCCCGGCACGCCCGCTTCGCGACTCGGTGACGTGAGCCGCTCAGCGCAGGCCGGCCACGACGTCCCTGACACGGGACAGTGCTTCCGGCTCCTCGTGGAGAGTGCGTGTGACGAGGGATACCCCTTGGGCCATTGCCCGGGGTGTGCTCCTGCCGTTGAGGGCCATCAGGACCTTGAGTCTGAGGTCGAGGAACTCCTGTGCGCGGCGGCGGCAACCGGAGATCACGTCGTCCAGGCCGCCCTGGAGGTCGAACTCCCGGGCAAGGTGTTCCAGTCGACGCAGGATGGCCGTCTTGTGTTCCCAGAGGAGGTGGAACTGCCGGTAGTCGATGAGGTGGTCTCCCGCCTCGACGGCCTTCAGGTGGTGTGTGAACCTGTCGTGGACCTCGAACCCCGACGAGACGGTGAAGTCGGGCGGTTGGGCCTCGGGTTTCGGTGGGGACCACCACCAGTACTCGGTACCGGCGCGGAAGATGTCCAGCTCGGGTGCCTCCAGGTAGCTCGACAGCTCGGTCCACAGCCGCCCGGGATCGAACGCCGGGCGCGTCCGCACACGCTGGAGGAGCTGGACGGGGTAGCGGATCGCGGCGAAGTCGGAGTCCGGTGCCGTCAGGGACAGCGCTCGTTCGAAGGCTTCCTCGAAAGCCTGGTAGCCGAACTCCAAGGTCTGGAACCGCTGGCTTCCGGGCCGTCCGATCGCACCGCCGAAGCCGACGACGCGGAGCTGCTCCGACCGGTCGTCGTAGCCGTGGACGAGAAGCTCATGGACGAAGGGACGCGGCTCCCCCCGCAGGAAGGAGTCGTCCACGAAGACGATGACGTGCCGGCCGGAGTCGATACAGCTTCGGAGGAACGCAACGATGCGGCCGATGCGCCCGGCGGCCGCACGGTCCAGTGTCCGGGTGTGCAGGACTTCCCGACAGGTCAGTGAGCTGTGGAAGTCCAGGTGTGGCGCCTTCTGCTGGGAGTCGGAACCCATGGCATAGAGCTGGATGTACTGCGAGTAGAACCATGGCCTCATGGCCTCGTCCGCGAGGATCACGCAGAGCGGTAACGCGCCGGCCAGATAGGTGTTGTGATCACTTTGGAGGACGGTCGGGAGTTCGTTCTTTCCTGGCACTGTCGTTGTCACCACCGGATCCGGGACGAAGAACCACTCGGTACCTGCTGTTAGGGCGTCTCTGCCCGTGCGCCGTTCCGGGTCGGGCGGTGGACGGCGCACGGGCATGGCGACGGACCCCTCGCCGTTCGTCCGCTCGGCCCTGGGGCCGTCATGCCCCGGCCTGGGCCGTCGCGGTGGCGTCCGCCAGCCGGGTGGCAGCTTCGGCCGGTGGGGGACGGCCGTTGCCGGGATGCCTGAGCTGGCGGTTCAGTCGGTCAGGGGGCACCTCCTGCTGGACGCGCTCGGAAGAGCGAGATAAATGGTCCATACCAAAATGGTTCATACCAATGGGAACTTAAACGCTTTAGCAGGCTAGCCATCACAAGTTCATTCGCGCAACGGGAAGTTGGCGGTGTCTTCGTGGCGCGTCCGGCGTCCAGGGTGTGCGGGCGGCTGCGGGCACCTCGGCGAGGGGCCGGCCGGCATCCCGGCGACCACCGTCTGAGCTGCTGATCTTCGGTGGACCGAGATCCGGGCCGGCGGACGGCGGGGCGGCTTGCCACGGGTTTCGGCCCGGGCGATTCCGGAGGAGGAAGGCGGATCCGGGCCTCGGACCGGCACTTCGGGGAAGGTGTGTGAAGCTCGTAGCCCTGGTTGAAAAGGTGGTTGACATATCCTCGACCACTGTCCTTGTATGGGGCGGGCACAGACCGATGACGCAGGAGCTCCGGCATCCACGAGGGATCCGCCGGAGCCGCATGGGCGGGCCGACGCAGATAGCTCCAGGGGGGGCTGCGTCGAGCATTCGGTCGTTTCGAATCGATGACATGCCTTCTCCGCGGTCGGCGGGAAGGTGAGCCGAGGCCGTGCGATATCAGGCCTGGATCGATGCCATACCGTCCGCGGACCCGCCGATGCACCCAGTGCACCGGCGTCCGGCGATGTGAATGAACGGGGTGGATGAGATGGGAAGCAGAACATCAGCGGCTGCCTGCCGGAAGGCCCGCGCTGTACTTCCGGATATCCGGGCTCAAGCTGCAGGGACGGACGACTCCGCCCGGTTCCCGGAGGAGGCTGTCGGGCTCTTGCGGGCGAACGGCCTGATGGGACTTCTCGTACCCGAGGAGTACGGCGGACTGGGAGGAGATCTCGGCGACCTCGTGGCCGTGGCGGGCCTGCTGGCGTCGGGCTGCTCCTCGACGGCGATGATCTGGGCGATGCACTGCCAGCAGGTCGACTGCATCGTGCGCTTCGGCTCGGCGCGGCTGCGGGACGAGCTGCTTCCGCGGCTGGCGTCGGGAGAGGTGTACCTCGCGTCGGTGACCACCGAGCCGGGCAAGGGCGGACACCTGCTCAGCGGGCGAGCCGCCCTGAACGGGGCGGGGGAGCAGCTGGGATTCGAGCGTGAGGCGCCGATCGTCACCGGCGGCGCCCATGCCGAGGGATTCCTGGTGACCATGCGCGAGTCGCCCGACGCCGCCGACCACCGGGTCACCCTGTGCTACGCCGACCGCCACCAGCTTTCCGTGGCCCCCTCGGGCGCCTGGAACACCTTGGGGATGCGGGGTACCGAGAGCCGGGGGATGAAGCTGGCGGGTACGGTGCCTGCCTGGCAGGTCGTGGGGAGTCCGGGCGACTTCAGGACCGTCGCCGTGGAGAGCATGATCCCGGCCGGACACCTGGCGTGGTCCGCAGTGTGGCTCGGCACCGCGCGAAGCGCGCTCTCCGGCGTGCTGGGCATGGTTCGAGCCCGGGGCGCCGGCCGTCTGACCGACCTGGTGTCCGAGCGGATCGCACGGGCCAGGATCGATGTCGAACTCGTCGCCTCCTATCTCGGCACCGTCCGGGACGAGATCCTGGCACGTCGGCGAGAGGGGTCGTCACTGAGCGGGACGGCGACCCAGATCCATCTCAACAATCTCAAAGTCGTCTCCTCGGAACTGACGTTCAGGGCCGCGGATCGCCTGCTCCAGATCGCCGGGCTGTTCGAGGGCTACAGCCGGGATGCCGGAATCCCTCTTGAGCGGAACTTCCGCGATCTCCGGTCGGCGCGCCTGAATTTCAACAACGACCGCCTGCTCACCATGAACGGGGCGCTCGCGCTACTCGATCGCGATGTCACCGTCCTGCCCGCTGACCTGATATCCGTCATCGACTCGACCGTTGACGACGAGGACGGTCCGCGATGACTTGGCCGGCGGAATTCGAGGAAATTCTCCGTCGGCACCTGCCGATGGCCGACGGACCGGTCTCGGCAGACGAATTGCTGGCGGACCTGGGTCTGGACTCCCTTGCCATGGTGAATCTGGTGATGGATCTGGAGGAAGGGATGGGCATCTCCGTACCGGACGAGCGGCTCGTTTCCGAAACGTTCAAAACGGCAGGTGCGGTCTGGGCGGCCGTCGCCGACCTGCCGGTCAATTCAGATGCGAGCGGAGGGCACCATCATGCCTGAATCCCTGTTCAAGCGGGAAGCTAATTCGGCTTCGGCCGTGAATGACTCGGTACTCACCGAGTGCCGTGATCAGGTCATCGCCTCGCTGACCCGATACACGGAGCACGGGCCGACCACCGGCACGACCTGCTACGTCTGGCCGTCATCGGAGTGTCCGGTCGGCTGCGGGCACTGCAACTACGCCGCACCGATGTCCCTAAATCGGTTAAGCAGGTACAGCGTCGCCCGGGATCCGGCTCCGGTCCTGAAGCTGATGAACGGCATGGGCTTGTGGAAGGCCGTGCTGTCCGGTGGCGGCGAGCCCATGGTCGAACCGGAGTTCTGCGAGCGGTTCGTCCATGAGGTCGACTCACCCGGCCTTGAGGAGATCGAGCTCATCACCAGCGCGCATTTCGCCGCGGACGAGGACGAGACCGGTCGGCGGGTGCGCAGCCTGGTGGACGCATGGCGCACCCGGCCCGCGCACCTGGCCAGGGCGAACTTCACCATCCGCATCAGTCTCGACTGGTTCCACGCCCAGCGGATCGGCGTCGAGCCGGCCGCCAGGGTCATCCGCCTGCTCGGTGAGGACGGCCTACGGGACGTCGGCTGCTACGTCAGATCCGTTCTCCTCGACGGTGATTCGACCACCGAGAAGCTCGCGGCGGCGCTCGGCGGAGAGCTCACCGAGATGGACGACTACCAGCGGAAGATTCATCTGCCGGACGGGCGGACAGTCCTCGTCTATTTCAAGAACCTGATCGTCGAAGGCCGGATGAACCAACGGAAGCTGTCCCGGTTGCCGGTCAGCCTCCCCGAGCAGTCCCTGGCCGAGGTGTTCGGCCGGCGGTTCGAGACCGAGCAGGGCAAGAGTGTGCCGGCTCGCACCTACAACGGCCCGCAGGTCCGCCACTTGGAGGGGCTAGCGTGCCTCATCGAGGACGACGGAAGGGTTCGCATCCTGGAAGGAAACGACCCGCACCGCTGCCCCAACGTCCGTCAGACGGACGACTGGGAACAGGCCATCGAGTACCTCTACGCCGATCCGCTGACGGTGTACCTGGTCGACAACGGCCCCCAGGACCTGGCGAGGCTCCTGGCCGACGAGTTCCCGGACTCGCTCCGGATGGCCGCCGACACCAACCAGCTCTACCACCTGACCGAGCTCCTTCTGGCCGAACCCGACCGGCGGCTCTACGCGACCCTGCGCGCACTGGAGATCCACCTGGCCGAGGGAAGGGTCACGGCCGATCGCGAGACGGTCGAGCGCGCCTGGGCGTTGTTCTCGGCACGCTCCGAGCAGCGTCCCCCCGGAACCGGGCGGGACTGACATGCGCAACGGAACTCCACCGAACGCCGTCCTGGTCACCGGACCGCCGGGCGCCGGAAAGTCGACGGCGCTGATGGCACTCGACGACCGGCACCCCGATCTGGCCCGCTTCGGCGTGCGGGACTACGGGCTCCGGCTCGCGGCGGCCGGCCACCCGCTCGGCACGCGGATGCGCGAGACCCTGCTGCGTCAGGAACTGCTCCCCGACGAGCTCGTGCGGCTGGAGTTCGCCCACTTCCTCGACCACCTGCCGGCCGCCGTGCGGGTCGTGGCGGTGGAGGGCTACCCCCGCGATCGTCCGCAATGCGACGACCTGCTGCGCACCGCTGCCGACCGGGACGTGCGGGTGACCGGATTCGCCGTCGTGACCGTGCCGGACGGCACGGCACGCACCCGGGTGGCGAACCGCCGTCTCTGCGTGGAGTGCGGAGCGACGACGGACGACCCGGACGCCCCCGCCTGCCCTGGTTGCGGCGGCGGCGTGACGCGTCGCCGAGACGACGCCGCAGCCAGTTTCGAACGGCGTCTGGCCGACTACCACCGCATCATCGGCGACCTGCGCGCCTATTTCGCCGAGCGATCGCTCCTGCGCGAGGTCGATGGAACGCGCCCGTCGGACGAGGTCCGTGCCGCGCTGTGGGAATCGCTGGACGCCGTGGATGCCGTGGGCGCCGTGGACGCCGACGTGCCCGACTCGACCGATGATCTGACCGATGATCTGGAGGACTGACCGATGGGCTCGGGTACCGACATGATGGCCCTGCGCAGATCCGCGCTGAGTTCGCTGGCGGACCAACCGCCCGACCAACCGCCCGACCAGCCGCCGCTGGAGCGCCGGACGCCGTTCGCGGGATGGGAGATCGCCCTGGGCGAGGACCTCCCCGCTCCGGTCCATCCGGAGGCGGTCGGCGCGGAGCTCGCGTCCGCGATCGTGGACCTGCTGTCCAGGAGCGGCGACCCGGCCGGCCCGGGGGCCGCCCTGGTGAGCGGTGTCCCGCGCCACTTCACGCTGGAACAGGCGCGGACCTACCACCAAGCGCTCTTCCGCGCCGTGTGGGAGGTGTTCCGGCGCCGAACCGCCCGCGGAGGCGAGGAGAGCGACTTTCGGATCAAGGTCGGTACCATCTCGGACGGCGCGATCCCGATCGAGCTCTACGGCACCAGCTGGAGCTTCAAGCGCTTCCACACCGACTGCGATGCGCTGCTCTTCTCGCACCTGTACGGTCCGGTCACCGGCTTCACCGGTGGTGAGCTGCAACTCATCGACATGCGTCCGTACCTGCGTCAGCGTTCGCTGCGCTTCGACGAGGTCTTCGAGTGGTCCGACGAACTCACCGACGGCCGCAAGCCCGTGCTGCGGGCCGACCACTGCGAGTCGGCGTTGGCCGAGTGCGGAACGACCGTCGGGGCGCTGGGGCCCGATCGGATCGTCTTCGTGAACAACCTGCCGACCGCCGGAGTCCTCCACGGGGTGACGCCGGTGGCGATAACGGATCCGGAGGGCTTCCACCGGGAGTACCACCGATGCAGCGTAAAGGACCTCCGACTGTGCTGAGCAGCTTTCCCGGGCGGCGGACCGCCATCATCGCGACACTCGGCCCGGTCAGCGGGACGCGGCCCTGCCTGGAGAACGTCCTGCGGGCCGGTGTGGACGTCGTCCGTCTGAGCATGGGCAACGGCACCCGCGAGCAGCATGCGGCCGCCGTGCGCGACATCCGCGAGGTGTCGGCCGACATCGGCCGGCGGGTCCTTCTGCTCGCCGACCTCCAGGGGAGGAAGAACCGGCTCGGGGCGCTCCCGGACGGCCAGGCGCAGTGGCAACCGGGCGAGGTCGTCACGCTGTGTGCCAAGCCGGTCGAGGCGGCGTCCCATCGCACCTGGACCACGCATCCGTGGCAGCCGGAGCGGCTCCGCCCTGGCGCCGAGGTGCTGATCGACGACGGTGCGATCGTCCTGGCCGTGACGGCGGCATCCGCGTCCGAGCTGCGGTGTACGGTCGTCCAGGGCGGTCCGGTGACGTCGGGCCGCGGCGTCACGATCCCGGGGGCGACCACCGTCCCCGCCGGGCTCTGCGAACGGGACGCCGACGACCTGGAGTTCGCCCGAGCACTCGGCGTCGACCTGGTGGCGCTCTCCTTCGCCGCCTCCGCCGACGACTACGCGGCGGTCCACGCGATCGCGCCCGACCAGCTGGTCATCGGCAAGGTCGAGCACCCTGATGCCCTGGCTTCGCTGCCGTCACTGGCCTCGGCCTTCGACGGTCTGATGGTGGCGCGCGGAGATCTGGCCGTCGAGATCCCGTTCGAGGACGTCCCGATGGCGCAGAAGCGGATCGTGGCGGAGTGCGCCGGCCGGGGCAGGCTCTCCGTGGTCGCCACCCAGCTCCTGCACTCGATGCGCCGGAGCACCCTGCCCACCCGGGCCGAGGTGTCGGACATCGCCAATGCGGTCATCGACGGGGCTGACGCGCTCATGGTGACCGGCGAGACCGGCTACGGCCTGCATCCGGTACGCGTGGTCGAGGTCCTGCACAGGGTCATCGTCCGAGCCGAGCGCTACCGGGACGAGATCGGCGAGGCATCCGACCGCGCCGTCGCGGGTGGTCGAACCAACCCGGACACGTACGGAGGAGAGCAGTGACCGACAGCCCGATCGACGACTCCCTGACGCACGGCTGCCTGGAAGACCTGTCCCCGGAGGCGAGGCTGCTGCTGGCGCTCGCCCGTCCGCGGTTGGAGCCGGCGCAGCAGCAACGGATCTTCCGCTTCCTGACGGCCAACGGCCAGGACCTCGACTGGGGGCTGCTGGTCGACCAGGCGTGCCGGCACGGGGTCCTGCCGCTCATCGGGCGCAATCTCCTGACGTACCGCCTGGTCCACTCCGCGGACGGGCGCAGCCTGGCTCCTTACCGCTGGATCTACGCGTACGCCTACGAGGGGAACCGGCGACGCAACCACGCGCTCGCCGACGAGTACGCCAAGGTGATCCGGGGCCTGAACGCCGGCGGTCTCGACTACGCGATCCGCAAGGGACCGGTGCTCACCGAGGGCGTCTACGGCGATGTGGGACTGCGCCGGATGGGCGATCTCGACGTGCTGTTGAGCAGGGACTCGCTGCCGGAGTTCACCTCGGTCGTCGAAGGGCTGGGCTACCGGCAGGGTCATCTCTCGGGCAACGCCGAGCTGGTGGTGCCCTTCGACCGGCGGACGCAGATGGTGTGGAAGGTCAGCCTGGCCAATTCGACGCTTCCCTACCTCAAGCCGGCCCAACGTGACGACGTCGAGGTGTTCGTGCTGGATCCGTGCTTCAACGTGTTCCAGCCCGGCTCCGGGGCGGTGGTCGATCCCGCCGAGATCCTGGCCCGCGCGGTCGACGCCGTGCTCTTCGGCGAGGCGAGCCGCAGGCTCGATGCCGTGGACCAGTTCATCGACGTCTGCGTCCAACTGCACGTCGAGGCGACGACGCTGATGTACATCGAGATCGGCAAGGACCTGACGATCCTCAAGTTCCTCGATCTCGTCCAGTTGCTGAACCGGCTGTCCGGCGAACAGCTGGAAACCCTGGTGTCGAGGGTCCGGCGGTACGGCTGTGTGGACAGCGTCCGCTACGCGCTGCACCACACCGGGCAGGTGTTCCCCGACGGGGTCCCGCCGGAGCTGACTGCGGAGTTCGGGCCGGCCGATCCGGATCTGCTGGAGACGTACGGCGTACTGGACGGCCGGCCCGACCGCTGGGAACAGGGCTTCGCGGATCGGTTGTTCAACCCCAGGAGGTCGCGGACGCCGAAGGCGCGAAGCACCGTGCCGGGCCCACGGGCCGTGGTGTGACGAGGCTCGGGGACGGGACGGTGCGGGGATGCCGATGACGACGCGCGCTGCGAGGCGACCACCACCGCCGCCGGCCGAGACGCCGCCGCCGGTGCCCGGCGGACGGGCCCGAGCCCGCTCGTTGGCCGCCCTCGTCCGGAACGGCTTGCGACCGTACCGACGCGAGCTCGTGTCCCTGATGGCCTTGCAGCTCGTGCAGACGGTCGCCCTGCTCTACCTGCCGAGACTGAGCGCCGACATCATCGACGACGGCGCGCTCGGTGCCGACCCGGCCTTCGTCCTGCGGCGGGGAGGCCTCATGCTCGTCGTCTCCCTCCTCCAGGTCGGCTGCGCGTTGGGCGCCGTCGGGCTGGGCGCGCGGATCGCGATGGCGGTCGGCCGCGACATCAGGGCGGAGGTCTTCCAGCGGGTGCAGGGCTTCTCCTCCCGTGAGGTCGGCAACTTCGGTACGGCGTCGCTCATCACCCGTACCACCAACGACGTCCAGCAGGTCCAGAACCTGGTGTCGGCGGCACTGACCGGCCTCGTCGCCGCACCGATCACGGCCGTCGGCGGTGTCGTGCTCGCTCTCGGACAGGACGTGCCGATGGCCCTGGCCCTGTTCGCCGTGGTCCCTCTGCTCGGTCTGCCCGTGGCCCTGGTCGTGCGCCGACTGCGGCCGCACTTCGCCGGCATGCAGCGGGGGATGGACGTGGTGAACCGGGTCCTGCGGGAGCAGGTCACCGGTATCCGGGTGATCCGCGCGTTCGCGCGGGACGAGTTCGAGCGGCAGCGGTTCACCCGGGCCAACGCGGAGCTCACCCACCACTCGGTGCGGGCCGGCCTGTTGACGTCCTCGATGTTTCCACTGGCGGCGACACTGGTGAACCTGTTCGGCGTGGTGCTGCTCTGGCTGGGGGCGTACCGGATCCGGGACGGCGGCCTCCAGGTCGGCGCACTCACCGCCTTCCTCGGGTACTTGATGCTCATCCTGGTCGCCGTGATCACCGCCACCTTCACGTTCATGGCGGTACCGCGGGCCGAGATCTGCGCCGCACGCATTGCCGAGGTCCTCACCACCGAGTCCAGTGTCCGGCCGGCCGGGCAGCCCCTCCACGCCCAGCCGCGGCCGGGACACCTTGAGCTGCGCGGCGTCTCCTTCCGCTACGCGGGCGCCCAGGAGGCCGTTCTGCGCGACGTGGACCTCACCGCGGCGCCGGGCGAGACGACGGCCGTCGTGGGATCGACCGGCAGCGGGAAGAGCACACTGCTCGGGCTCGTGCCGCGACTCGCCGACGCGACGGCCGGTCAGGTGCGCGTGGGGGGCGAGGACGTACGGGACCTGGACCAGTCGGTGCTGCGTCGTTCGGTCGGTCTCGTACCGCAGAACGCCTCGCTGGTCTCCGGTTCGATCGCTTCGAATCTGCGCTTCGGACGGCCCGACGCCACGGACGAGGAGCTCTGGAACGCACTCGCGGTCGCGCAGGCGAAGGAGTTCGTCGAGGCGCTGGACGAGGGCCTCGACACACCGGTCGCGCAGGGCGGCACCAACTTCTCCGGTGGGCAGCGACAACGGCTCGCGATCGCCAGGGTGCTGGTGCACCGTCCGCAGATCTATCTGTTCGACGACGCGTTCTCGGCGCTCGACTCCACCACCGAGGCGCGGCTGCGCGCGGCCCTGGCCGTGGAGGCCGCCGGCGCCGCGGTCGTCGTGGTGGCACAGCGGGTGGCGACCGTGCGGCACGCGGACCGCATCGTCGTCCTGGATGCCGGGGCGGTGGTCGGTACCGGGACTCACGACGCGTTGCTGGCCTCGAATCCGGTGTACCGCGAGATCGTCGCATCCCAGCTGGACGAGGAGCGGACGACGTGAGCGCCGGACGGTCGAAGAAGGCCCGGACCGCGCCGGGTACGCCCACGGGCCCGCCGCGGGGCGAATTCCTGTCCACCGCGCGTCGGTTGCTGGAACTGGTGGGCCTGCAAAGGCCGTTCGTGCTGATGCTCGTCCTCGGGCTCGCGAGCATCACGCTGAACGTGGCCGGACCCCTGCTGTTGGGGCGCGCCACCGACCTGATCGTGGCGATGGCAACGGCGCCGCGGCCGTCGGGCTCCGGCCCGGGGCAGGGCGGCGGCGGCCTCGCCCCCGTGGCCGGGGTCCTCTCGCTCGCACTCGGTGTGTACGGCCTCTCCGGGCTCTGCTGGGTACTGCAGGGCCGACAGGCGACCAAGGCCATCCAGCGTTCCGCCTACCGGCTCCGTTCGGACGCCGAGGCGAAGTTGGCCCGGCTTCCGCTCGCCTACTTCGACACGCACCGGCGCGGCGAGGTCCTCAGCCGGATCACGCACGACATCGACAACATCGTCCAGACCCTGCAGCAGACCCTCAGCCAGCTGACCAATTCGGTGCTGCTGATCCTGGGCCTGGTGGTGGTGATGCTCCGGCTGTCCCCGCTGCTCGCGGTGATCGCCCTCATGGTGGTGCCCGCGGCGATGGCGGCCACCGCGCTGCTCGGCCGACGGGCGCAACCCCGCCTCACCGAGCAGTGGAACGCGATGGGCCGGCTGAACGCCCACGTCGAGGAGATGTACGCCAGCCACACCCTGGTCAAGGCGTTCGACCAGGGCGAGCGATCGGCGGCAGTCTTCCGGGAGCACAACGAGGCCGTGTTCAGATCCGCCTACCAGGCACAGCTGTTCAGCGGAAGCAGCCAGCCGGTGATGACCTTCGTCAACAACCTGGGCTATGTCGTGGTCGCCGTGGTCGGCTGCCTGCGGGTGATCTCCGGAACGATGTCGATCGGCGACGTCCAGGCGTTCATCCAGTACGCGCGGCAGCTCAGCGGACCACTGACCCAGGTGACCAGTCTCGCCGGGGTGGTGCAGTCGGGCGTCGTCTCGGCCGGCCGGGTCTTCGAGCTGCTGGACGCCGTCGAGGAGACGCCGGACGCCGTCGAACGAGGGCAAGTCGTGGGTCGGGGTCTGATCCGCTTCGAGTCGGTCGGCTTCAGGTACGAGCCGAAGAGCCCGCTGATCGAGGACTTCTCGCTGACGGTCGAGCCCGGGAGGACGATCGCCGTGGTCGGGCCCACGGGCGCCGGCAAGACGACCCTGGTCAACCTGCTGCTGCGCTTCTACGACGTCACCGGAGGGCGGATCACGCTCAACGGAGTCGACCTCAGGGAGCTGCAGCGCGCCACTCTGCGGCGTCACATCGGTGCGGTGCTCCAGGACACGTGGCTCTTCGAAGGATCGATCGCGGACAACATCGGGTACGGCCGGGAGGGCGCCACCCGGGAGCAGATAGAGCTGGCTGCCAGGTCCGCCCACGCGGACCACTTCATCCGCACGTTGCCGGACGGGTACGACACCGTACTCGACGGCGAGAACGCCGGGATCAGCGCGGGGGAAAGCCAGTTGATCACCATCGCCCGGGCGTTCCTGGCCGACCCGGCGATCCTGGTGCTCGACGAGGCCACGAGCGCGGTGGACACGCGGACCGAGCTGCTGGTCCGACGGGCCATGGCGCGGCTGAGCGAGGGGCGCACCTGCTTCGTGATCGCCCACCGACTGTCCACGGTGCGCGACGCGGACGCCATTCTCGTCCTGCAGAACGGCTCGATCGTGGAACAGGGACGGCACTCGGAGCTGCTCGCCGCCGGTGGTGCGTACGCCCGTCTGTACCGGGCGCAGTTCGCCCAGCCGGGTGCGGACCTTCCCCGGTAGGGCGGGTCCGGTGGATCGTGGCGGACCCGCAGAGATCTACCGGACCCGCAGGGATCCACCGGACGAGCCCTGGCCCTGGACCAAGGACATGACGCGACAGCCGGTCGCCGGTCGCTCCCGGCCCGCGCCGCACCCGCGTTGAACGGAGGAGGACATCCATGGAGCACCCCGTCGACACCGGCGTCCCAGCATGCCGGTCTCGAAGCGCCGGACTGCACCGGCTGCCGATGCTCGCCGACGAGGCGCCGTCGGCGGTCCGCCGTGCTCTGAGGGGGACCGAGCGCGCGGGCCGGGGCGGGGAAACGAGGACCGTCTGGGCCCGCGTCAGTGAGCTGGCGGCCGAGGACGCGGGCCGCGTCGCCGTGGTGGCGGATTCGGAGGAGATCACCTACCACCACCTCTGCGTCCGGGTCCGTCAGATCCGTGCAGCCCTCCTCGGCGAAGGGTGCGGCTCCGCCGACCGGATCGCCGTCGCCGGCCCCCGGGGCGCGGACACCGTCGCCGTGTTCCTGGCCGTCGAGAGCCTGGGTGCGACGTACGTGCCGATCGATCCCGGGTGGCCCGAGGCCCGGCTGGCGGAGGTGCTGGAGAACGCCCGGCCCCGATGCCTGTTCCTGCTCGACGCCCTGTCGGGGGCGGCCGGGAGTCCGCTCCGCGCGGCGGCGGCCGAGGCCTCCATCGCGGTGCTGACGCCACCGGGGTCCACAGCCGAGGCGCCATTGTTCGCGCCGTCGTTCGCGCTGTCGACCGAACCGCCGGACGACGAGGCGCGCTATGTCATCCACACCTCCGGAACCACCGGCCGGCCGAAGGGCGCGGTGGTGGAGCAGCTCGGGATGATGAACCACCTCCGGTCGATGGTCGGCGCGCTGCGGCTGACAGCATCGGACCGGGTCGCCTTCACCGCGCCGCCGGTCCACGTCATCTCCGTCTGGCAGATGCTCGCCGTCCTGCTCGTGGGCGGGTCCGTCGTGGTGGTTCCCGAGGCGGACCTCCGGTTCGCCCGCCGCCTCGTGGGCTACGCCGAGAGCCGGGGGATCACCGTGATGGAGCTGGTCCCCACCGTGGTCGGCTGGATCGTGCGAGACGCGCAGGCGGCCCGCCGCTCCGGCCCGACCCTGCCCGACCTGCGATGCCTCGTCTCGACGGGTGAGCGGCTCGACCCCGGGCTGGCGGCGGCGGTCCTACGAGCGCTTCCGCAGACCGACCTCCTCAACGCCTACGGGGCGAGCGAGTGCTCCGACGACGTCGCGCTCCACCACGTGAGGCCGGCGGACCTGGCCCTGCCGCAGCTTCCGGCCGGTGGCCCCCTACCCGGCATCGCCCTCTATCTGCTGGTCAGGGAAGACGGCGGATGGAGGGCGGCAGAGCCCGGCGAAGCAGGAGAGCTGTGGGTGGGCGGGTGCGCTGTGGGGGCGGGCTACGTCAACGACCCGGAGCTCACCGGTGCATCGTTCTTCGTCGACGAGTTCGACCCCCGCTCACCCACCGGCAGGCTCTACCGCACGGGGGACACGGCCTACTTCGCCGATGGGCTGGTCCACTGCACCGGGCGCGCCGACCGGCAGGTCAAGCTCGCCGGCGTCCGCGTCGAGCTGGACGAGGTGGAGGCCGCCGTCTCCGGAATACCCGGTGTGACGGAGTGCGCGGTGGTCGCGGAGGGCGCCGGAGGCGAGGCACGGCTCGTCGCCTACTACGCGGCGGAGCCGGGGACGCTTCAGGACGACCTGTTCGCATCGCTGCGGTCGAGCCTGCCGAATCCGATGCTTCCGCGGCGCTGGGTGCGGCTGCCGGGCCTCCCCCGGAACGGGAACGGCAAGGTCGACTACCGCTCGCTCCACCAGCCGTCCGGGTAGCGGGGGCGGAAGCGTGCGGCCAGCAGGTCGTGACACCGCCGTGAGCCCGCTCACCGGCAGGCCTCGCCCGCGGTGGTGCCGGAGACGGATCCGGGCCAGTGGTTGGTCCGGCTCAGGTCGCAGATGCGGTCGGCGGTCCGGTCCGCGTCCGTGGGCCACAGCCGTGCTCCGTCGCCGGCGGCGGTGAGGAGCGTGCTCTGGTCGGGGCTGAAGGCGGCCGTGTGCACGGCTCTGGTGTGACCGACGAGCAGCGCCGTGACCTGCCGTGATGCCACGTCCCACAGGCACACCGTGCCGCTGGCGTCCGTGCTGGCCAGCGTGCGGCCGTCGGCGCTGAAGGTGACGGAGAAGACGGTGTTGACGTGGCCGGTGAGGGTGGCGACCGCCCGGCGCTGCGCCACGTCCCACAGGCGCACGGTGGCGTCGGAGCTGCCGGTGGCCAGGGTGCGGCCGTCGGGGGAGAAGGCCAGGGAAGCGATGGCGTTGGTGTTCTCGGACAGCACGGCGAGGGTGCGGTGCGTGGCCAGGTCCCACAGGCGCACCGTCCCGTCGTACCCGGCGGTGGCCAGCGTGCGGCCGTCGGGGGAGAAGACGGCCTTGGCGACCAGGCTGGTGTGCCCCTGGAGGACCGCTGTCGTCTGGTGGGTCGCCACGTCCCACAGGCGCACGGTCGTGTCGAGGCTGCTGGTGGCCAGGGTGCGGCCGTCGGGGGAGAAGGCGACGCTCGACACCTGGTCGGTGTGGCCTTCGAGGGTGGCCACCGGGCGGCCTGACGCGGCGTCCCACAGGCGTGCCGTGCGGTCGGAGCTCGCGGCGGCCAGCAGGAGGCCGTCCGGGGAGAACGCCAGGTGCATGATGCCCTGGCCGTGCGCCGCGAAGGTCACGGCGGGGCGCAGCGGAGCGGTGGTCCACGTGGTGACGGAGCCGTCGGTGTGGCCGATGGCGAGGGTCCGGCCGTCGGGGGCGTAGGTGGCGACGGTCGCGAGGGTGTCCAGGTCGTTCGTCGCGCTGAAGGTGGCGGCGATCTGGCGGCTCCTGAGGTCCCACGTGTGGACGATGTTGTCGGTGGCGGTGGTGGCCAGCTCGTTGCCGTCGGGGGAGAGCGCCAGCGCGGGGGCGGATGTGTTGGTCTCGTGGAGGGTGGCGCTCAGCCGGCGCTCGGCCACGTCCCACAGGGCGACCGTGTTGTCCTGGCCGATCGTGGTCAGGGTGCGGCCGTCGGCGGTGAACGCGGCCTGGCTCACCTCCTGCGTGTGCCCGTCGAGGACGGCCGTGGTGTCGTGCGACGCCACGTCCCACAGCCGCACGGCGCGGTCGGCGCCGGCACTGGCCAGGGTGCGGCCGTCGGGGCTGAAGGCGACGGTGCCGACGGCGCCGGTGTGGCCGGTCAGGGTGGCGAGCTCGCGGTGGGTGGTGGTGTCCCACAGCTTCACGGTGTGGTCGGCGCCGCTGGTGGCCAGGGCGCGGCCGTCGGGCGCGTACGCCACCGCCCGTACGGCACCGGTGTGACCGGTGAGCGTCGTGAGGGCGCGCTGGGACGCCACGTCCCACAGCCGGGCGGTCTGGTCGTACCCGGCGGTGGCCAGGGTGCGGCCGTCGGGCGAGAACGCCGCCGAGGAGACGGCGCCGGTGTGGCCGGTGAGGATGCCCGTCGTGCGGTCGGAGGCGACGTCCCACAGCCGTACGGTGCGGTCGGCGCCGGCGCTGGCCAGGGTGCGGCCGTCGGGGCTGAAGGCGACCGTGTTGACGATGCCGGTGTGGCCGGTCAGGGTGGCGAGCATGCGGTGCGTGGTGGTGTCCCACAGCTTCACGGTGTGGTCGGCGCTGCCGGTGGCCAGGGTGCGGCCGTCGGGCGCGTACGCCACCGCCGTTACGGTGCCGGTGTGACCGGTGAACTGGTTGGAGGAGTAGGCGGCGTAGGCGCTCAGCAGGCTGCCGCGGGCCTCGGTGGTGCGGGCCGTCCGGTAGCCCTCCAGCGCGACCAGCGCCGCGGCCTCGGGCTGCGTTTCGAGGAGTTGCCTGGATTGGGCGGCCCGTTCGCGGGAGACCGCGACGCGGCGCTGCGCGTCGGACTGCTCCCTCTGGACGAACGCGGTCACCGCCAGCACCAGGGAGAGCACGGTCAGGACGGCCAGCGCCACGACCGTCCGGCGCCGGCGGCGGCCACGCTGGCCGTCCGCCGCGGTGCTGGCGTCCAGGAAGGCGGACTCCAGCCGGTTGAGCGCCGCGCCGCGGGTCCGGGACCAGCCCCAGGCGGTGGCGAGCTGCGCTCCCCGGTACAACGCGCCCGGGTCGCGCTGGAGTTCGTGCCAGGTCAGGGCGGCCTGGGTGAGCCGGCGGTGTGTCCGCAGGGCCTCGCGGTCGACGTCGAGCCAGTGGCGCAGCCGCGGCCAAGCGCGGATGACCGCTTCGTGGGCGACGTCGACGGTGCCGTCGGCCAGGACGATCAGGCGGGCGGCGGCGAGCCGGTGCAGGAGGTCGTCGACGGTCGCGGCGTCGGCGAGGCCGTCGAGTTCCTTCCGGGCCAGGCGGCGGCGGGTGTCCTCGGTGCCCTCGCCCGGGGCGGTGAGCCGGAGGAACAGCAGCCGCATGGCCTCCTGGTGGCCCGGCGGGAGAGCGGCGTACATGGCCTCGGCGGTCTGGGTGATGGCTCCCCGCATGCCGCCGGTGGCCCGGTAGTCGGCCAGCCGCAGGACGGCCCCGCGGTGCCTGGTCCAGGTCTCGCGCATCGCGTGGGCCACCAGCGGCAGGGCGCCGGGCTGGCCGGTGGCCTCCGCGAGGACGGCCTCCAGCAGGTCGGGGTCCACCACGACGCCCGCTCGGGCCGCGGGTTCGACGACGATGTCCCGCAGCTCGGCCCGGGTGGGTGCGCCGACCGGCAGTTGGGCGCCGGAGCGGAGGGCGGCGGCCAGGGCGGGGTGGGCGAGGCAGCGGTCGTAGAAGTCGGCGCGCACGCTGATGACGACCCGTACCCGGGCCTCGGCCGCGCCTACTCCGGCTGATCCGGCCCCGGCAGTCCCGTCGACGGCCGTGCGGTCGCCGGCCGTCCAGGCCAGGCAGGCCAGGACCGCCTCCCGCTCCCCGGCGTCCGCGCAGGTGGTGAAGAGCTCCTCGAACTGGTCGACGACGAGGACGACGCGCCGGTCGGCGGGCTGCGTGACCAGCCAGGTGTCCAACGCGATCCCCAGGGCCGCGGGCTCGTCGGCCAGCGCGCGGGACAGCGCCTCCGCGTCACCGCCCGTCAGGGCGCAGACCGCCAGGGCCAGCGCCCGTAACGGGTGGTCGCCGGGAACCAGCGGCGCGGTGTGCCAGGACTCGTCGAGCCGGGGGAGCAGCCCGGCCCGCAGCAGCGAGGACTTGCCGCTGCCGGAAGCGCCGACGACCGCCGTCAGCCGGTGGTCACCCACGTGCCGGACCAGGTGGCTCACCAGTTCCGAGCGGCCGAAGAAGATGTCGGCGTCCCCCGTGCCGAACGCGGCCAAGCCCAGGTACGGGCAGGGAGCGGGGTCGCCCCCGTCCGCGCGGTCCTCGTCGCCGTCCTGTGCCGTGGCGGACGGACCCTGGACGGCCCGGGAAGCCGCCAGCCAGCGGGCCTCCCACTCCGCCTTCTCCCCGCCGCACACCCGCGCGTAGGCGAGCACCACGGCCAGCGACGGCAGGCGCTCGCCCTTCGCCGCCTCCGCCAGCGTGCTGGCCGAGTAGTGCGACTCCTTCGCCAGCGCGCGGTAGCTCGGTGCGCCCGACCGGTCCCGCAACTGGCGAAGCTCCCAGGCGAGCCGCTCCACCGGACCGGCCTGCGGATCGACGAACCCCTCCGGTCTGCCCAGTCGGGCCTTGCGCTGTGTCCCGTTCGGCCGCGCGTCCACGTTCACCACCCCTGGCAGGCCCCTCCCGCCCCCTCACATCGTTGTCCGACTTGAATGTCCTGCCCAGAGGGCTCTTTCGGACAATGCGCCGCCGCTGCAGAGTTCTCGGCAACGGGGGGTTCGCCGGAACACCTCGTGGCGTTCGGGGGACGGCCCGGTGGCAGCCGCTTGCCACCGGGCCGAGCGCCTCAGGTGCCGCCGCGCAGGTGCCGCCGCTCAAATCGGCACCTGCGCGGAGGACCCGTCGTCAGCGCGAAAGGCATCCGCCGCTTGCCGGCACACCTGTGACGCAGCTCACTGGAACTGCTTCGCGGTGGCCGGACAACCAGAGGTGTGGACTATTCGCTGCACGAACGGATCAGAGCCGGGGACCCGGGCGCCTTCCGGCAGTTGTTCCAGGAGCACTCGCGCGCGGTTCTGGCACACGCGGTCCGGGTGAGCGGGGATCGCGCCGGTGCCGAGGACGTCATGGCGGTGGTCTTCCTGGAGGCCTGGCGCCTGCGGGACAAGCTCCGCGACGAAGGGGCCACTCCTCGCCCGTGGTTGATGGGCATCACCGTCAACGTGCTGCGCAACCGGGCCAGAGCCGCCCGCCGGCACGCGGCCGCCCTCGCCCGGATGCCGATCGCCGAACCCGCCCCGGACTTCGCCGACGAGCTGGTCGGCCGGCTCGCCGACCGCGATCAGCTGCTGGCCGCCAAGACGGCGTTGGAGAAACTCCGCCGTGGGGAGCGCGAGGTGTTCTCGCTGTGCGTGTGGGCGGACCTCAGCTACCCCGAGGCCGCCGAGGCCCTCGGCATCCCGGTCGGCACGGTGCGCTCCAGGCTCTCCAGGGCCCGGACCCGGCTGCGTGCCCTGGCCGACAAGGAACTGCGGCAGGCCTCGAAAACTCGCCGGGAACCCCTGCGGGCAGCCGGACAAGTACAGGGTGGCCGGATGGTTCCGGCCCGGTCGAACAAGGAGTGAAGCAGATGACCAGCATCCCGCAGCGGCGGCAGCCGCTCGATGACACGGAGCTGAGGCACCTGCTGCCGGCGGCCGGAGCACCTGCCGTCCCGCTCGGCCGGCAGCGCCAGATCGAGGAGTTCCTGATGAACGAGATCACCCGTACCACCGAAGCCGCAGTGCCGGTCCGCCCCGAGGCCAGGAAGCGCCGGCGGCTGCTGATCGCCGTGCCCACCACGGTGGCGGCCCTCGCCCTCGCCGCCACCGTGGCGGCCACCACGCTCGGCAGCCCGGGAGCAACCCCCGCGGGCAGTGAGCGCATCTCCGCGCCCGTCATCCAGGTCTCGGCGGGCGACACCGCAGGCCTGGCCGGCGCCGTGGAGCGGATCTCGCTGGCCGCCAAGGCCGCGCCGGACGTCGTCCTGCGCCCGGGGCAGTACGTCTACATCGAGAGCACCGTCTCCCACCTCGCGGGCTCCGTCGACCTCAGCAGCGGCACGTCGAAGGTGTGGGTCGAGAAGCCCCACCAGCGGCAGATCTGGCACTCGGCCGACGGCCGCACGGGCTGGCTCACCGAAGAGGGCAAGTCCCCGGAAGGCGGCGCGGCACTCTCGGCGGACAGCGGCAACCACCTGAACGCACCCTCCTACGACTACCTGCGCACCCTGCCCACCGACCCGCAGGAACTGCTGCAGAAGATCTACACCGAGACCAAGGGAAGCGGCAGCGGGCCGGACCAGCAGGCGTTCGTCACCATCGGCGACCTGATCCGCGAGCAGGCCGTCCCCGGCGAGCTCGCCGCCGCGCTCTACCAGGCTGCGGCCCGCATCCCCGGTGTCGTCCTCGTCGACAGCGCCACCGACGCCGCCGGGCGCACCGGCATCGCGATCGCCCGTACCAACACCGCCACCGGCTCCCGAGACGAGATCATCTTCGACCGCAGCTCCTACACCTTCCTGGGCGAGCGCAGCGTCCAGGTCGCCGAGGTCTCCGGGGTCAAGCCCGGCACCGTCATCGCGAACACCGCCGTCCTCAAGCGCGCCGCCGCCGACGCCCCGGGCCGCCAGCCGGGCAACGCCCAGGCCTGACCGCACCCGCGCGTCGCTCCGCGCGTCGCTCCGCCCGTCGCTCCGCCCGTCGTTCCGGCCCTCGTTCTCGGGCCGGGGCGGCGGGCGGAGCTGTGTGAACAGAGTTGGACAGAGAGCTCCTAGTAGGGCTTGGTCAGGTCTGTGCGGTAGTGGCGTGTCTGTTGGTGGGTTGTGTCGTTGGTGGTGTGTGACACCTGAGGAGATGGCCGGGGTCCGGGAGGACCTGGCGGCGTTCACGGCGGAGATGTTCGAGGCGTTCACGCGCGCGGATCAGCATCGCTGGGGGCAGGCGTATGTACGGGGACTGCTGCTGGACGGGCGGCGCAAGTCGGTGGAGCCGATGGCCGCGCGGCTTGGTGAGGACGGCAACCGGCAGGCGCTGGCGCACTTCGTGACCACCAGCCCGTGGGACCCGGCGCATGTGCGGGCCCGGCTGGCCTGGAGGATGCAGGCCGAGCTGAAGCCGACGGCGCTGATCATCGACGACACGGGGTTCCTCAAGGACGGTGACGCCTCCGCGTGCGTGTCGAGGCAGTACACCGGGACCGCGGGCAAGGTGACCAACTGCCAGGTGGGCGTCTCGCTGCACCTGGCCACCGACCACGCCTGCGCCGCCG